>DCTD01000040.1:1113-9227 GCA_002335355.1 Patescibacteria group bacterium UBA1449 | reverse complement strand
GAAACTTTTGGGTATACTCTTCGGCTTTTACCATGTCGTTTTCGAGTATCGCTTGAGGAATGATTCCTTGAGGACAACCTGAAGTAGTGATTAAGCCCTCCCGATACTGGGTTAACACTTCCCAATCAATCCGGGGCCGGTAGTAGTATCCCTCCAGATTTGCAATGGTTACAAGCTTAAGCAGATTTTTATACCCTTGGGTNNCTTTGTCTTTTTCCGGATCTTTATCAAACCGGGTTTTTCTAGCCAGGTAAAGTTCTACGCCTAAAATCGGTTTGACTCCTTCCTTTTTACAGGCCACATAGAAGTGGTGGATACCGTACATGTTGCCGTGATCTGACAGGGCTATGGCATTCATGCCTAATTCTTTGGCACGTTTTATCATTTCCGGTATCTTTGCTAAACCGTCTAATAAGGAGTATTCTGAGTGGTTATGGAGGTGAACAAAATCAGTCATGAGTACAGAATATCATAAATATATAAAGAATAAAGGGTAATTGACAGATTAGTATTACTGATTAAGGCAGGTAAATGCAAGCCGTAAAAAAGGAAGTTATTTAAAGACTAACTGTTTCATTCACGCCGCTTTCATACCCAACTACCTATAATCCATCTATTACTAATTCTGTGCTTCACCATGAATTATGGATTGGTATTCTTGGTTGGGATTATTCTTGTTTTAGGTGTTCTTACCTATCGGACTGTTGATATTGAAGAACTCATTTCTCTCCTTACTTCAATTACTCCATCAGTTATAGTGAGTATTTTCTTAATCTCGACTATTGTCATGTTAATAAAGTGTTTACGATTTTATGTTTTGTTAAGGGAACTTACTATTCCCCTATCACTTAAGCAAACTTTAAAAGTCTATATAGCCGGGCAAGTAGCTACTCCCTTACCAGCAGGAGAAGCTTTTAGAGTTCTCTTAATTCAAGAAGAATCAGATGTATCTACTGCAAAGTCTGCTGCAGTTGTCATTGTCCATGCTTACTTTGACATGATTAGTGCAGTTATTATTACCATTACTGGTGTGTTTTACTATCCTGTGTTACTCATCCCAGTAATTATCGTAACTCTTTTTGCTGTGTTTGCCACGTTGGTGCTTCTTTCTAAACGGGTACTTTTTAAGGTTGAAGCGTTTACTGTTTCCAGCAAACGCTTTCACCCCTTAGTAAAGGATATTGTAAGAGCTCAACACTATATTCATGACTGTTTCTTCTATCCGGGAGGGTATATTCCAACTGGAGAATCACTTCTTGCATTTTTGTTGGCAATAGTGGGGAAAATTGGGGGAGGTATTTTACTTGTCTATATCTTAAACTCTTTCCAAGCCATGCTTAGCATTATTGAGGGAACGGTGATTTACTCAAGTGGGAGTTTACTTGAGGCGTTAACGACTCCAGGAGGTATTGGGTTTACTGAGGCAGGAGTATTTGGCTTGTTGAGTTTAAGTGGAGTGGAAGCTTCAGTAGCTATTGCAGCAATCTTACTGTACCGGTTTGCCACTATCATTTTTTATGTAACGCTTGGGTTTCTGTTTACTGTGCAGTTTTATGGCAGATCAATATTTAGAAAGGCTAAGGTTTTTTAATGTCTATGAATAGTTATCTTAATAAAGTCTGGTATCATTCTCTTCATATAATTGTGCTAGTCGTGATCGCTTTAGCTCTTGGGCTAATTGTTGGAGGAATAATTATCTCAAGGAATATGCCTGCAGTTAAGGCATTTGATAATTACGTATTTACCCTAATCAACACCCAATGGCAGTCAGATGTTATTGACTACCTGGTTATTCCTTTTAATTTTCCAATTATCCCGTTTGGTGGCCCAGTCCCAACTTTTCTGTATGTCATGGTCTTTGGTCTGCTTGCCTACGTCTGGTTTAGAAATAGAACTGAAGTTGTTTGGGTAGTGGCAACGATTGCCATTGGACTGTTCTTAGCCTTAAGTATAACGGCTTTAGTCTGGCAGTTTGTACAGGGGCCGAGGCCGTTCCTTGTGTTACCCAGCACAGTGACCGAGTTTGCCCGGAATATTTGGTACAGCTTACCCTCTTATCCCTCAGGACATGCCCGGGATACAGCCTTGCTGGCTACCATTATCAGCGCCTACATTCCACAGATAACATGGTTAATGGTCGTATTGACTCTTTTTGTGGGATTAAGCCGTATCTACGTAGGAGCCCATTTCCTGACTGACGTTATTGCAGGATGGGTTCTTGGTTATGGTTCTGCCCGGATTGCGCTGAGGATTGTAAGGGAGATTAGAAGATTAAGGAAACACAATGATATTTAGGAATGGACTATTATCTGTCGTTGATATATCTAACCTCTTGTAGTAAATTTCGGATATCGTCCACCATTCCGTCCACGCACCCACTGAATATCTTGATGTATCCAACACGTTTCTCCCGCTCTCTGGCCATCTTGGATTACAACGACAAAACTACGATAGCTTCCTTTACCTATAACAAATCTTTTATCAATTTCAATTATGATAGTTTCATCGTCTTTGAGACCAAGATAAGATTCACCGTTTCCTAATCGCTGTGAGTATTCACCAATTGAAGCGGTGTAGATACCCGTATTGCAATCAATTACAACATGGGTTTTGGAATTAAACTTAGGGACTTTGAGCTCCGAGTCCTTTTGAGGCACAGGTTGTCTATCATTGTTTACGCTGCCACTTACATCTTTTGGTAAAAAACCTGGTTCACTGGTTTCAAGGGAGAATAATTCAGCTTGTACGAAGTCGGGTTTGCGTTCTGCAATTGACATAAAACGTTATATATTCAATAACCCTATAATATTATTATAGCATAAATAATCAATTCTGTTAACAAAAGACCTATAATTGGATATAATTGCTTTATTGCACGTTTCCAATTCACAGATAGCTATTGATAGGGAGGATTGAGGTGATAGAAGAACGTATCAGGATTACCCTTTCATTAACTGAGAATCTAATGAAAGGCATGACCCCAACAAGGATTGAATTCGGCTCTGTGCCCTTACCCTTTCAATGGATCATTCGAGTGGAAGATGTCGATGTAGAAAAGCCAAGGGGGATAGTTGTCATTCTCGAATCGGGAAGTAAAGAGGTAGTCGACGCGTTCCGGGTTGCCAGTTATGAGAACGTGCTGACGATCTCCTGCGGCTCGCTTGGGAAAAAAGCAGTTCCTCCTGATACTAGTCTCACCGTCACTACAATCGTGCGCGGAGAAGTTTTGATCTCTTGTGATGAATCTGTCTGGAATGTCGTCATCGACGACCCGCAGTGGGACACAAGAGATCCTAAACTGAGACCAGCACTCTGCGGTGCCCGACACCTGGTTGGTGTAGCTGAGATCAATGGCCGGTGGCTGGCCGAAGATGATCTGGTTACAAATAATTAGAAATTGGGTAAAAAGAACAGGAAACGTGGTATGGGTGGCCATCCGTTTATGATGTGCTTTATGCATTGATTAACTGGATGGCCTACCCGACTACTTCAAGCTTAATCAATCAGTTTTATCTGGGTTACACGTACATTCAGTGAACGTTATCGGATGGTTTGGATGTGGATCAATATTGGAAATACCTAAAATATATCCCATCTCACTAGGATCAGCGTCTGAGTGATGGACAAGGTTATGAATTAACTCTCGCTCTTTTTGTCTTTGTTCCAATAATTCTTCTCTTGTGACAAATTCACTACTTTGACAAGGCGTTAAACCAAATAACTCCTTTATACTCCTAACAAANNGCATATTAAGATAGTTTCTTGGTTAATAATTGGTTAACTAATCGAGCATCAGCTTTACCTTGGGTAGCTTTCATGACCTGGCCAATTAAAAAGCCGATCACCTGGACTTTACCCTTTTTATAATCTTCAACCACTGCCGGGTTATCAGCAATAACCGTTTCAATAATACCGCTTAGCTGGGTTTCATCGCTGAGTGTTTCTGATTTTGCAGCAGATACGGCAGCAACCAGTTCGTTAGGTGTAAGTTTCTCCCAGTCAAACTTGCGGTTTTTAATGACGTTAGCCAACGTTTTGGGATCGACACTAACCTTTTTACCTAGTTTAACTGTATGTTCATAGTAGTCAGCCAGTTCCTTGGTTTCGATTAAAAATAAGGCTGTTTCGGTTGGTAAACCAAAGTCTGTCGCAAACCGAATTTGTTTTTGAGAAGGTAACTCTGGTAATTGTGCCTTAATGCTATCGATATGCTGCTGGTCAAACTCCATAGGTGGAATATCAGGTTCAGGAAAGTAGCGGTAGTCATGGGCACTTTCCTTGCTGCGCTGTGATAAGGTTTTGCCGATATCCTCTTGAAATCCCCGGGTTTCCTGAACTGGGATTTCCCCCTGGTCTAAAATATCAGCCTGGCGTTTATACTCGTATTCAATTGCCTTTTGGACAAACCGGAATGAGTTGATATTTTTCACCTCAACTTTATATGGAGGAAACCCAGTTTCTCCCGGCTTTTGCAGGCTCATATTCACTTCCAAACGCATTGAACCTTTTTCCATGTCAGCATCCGAGACCCCCAAATAGCGGATAATCCGACGCAAACTCTTTAAAAACTCATCGACATCTTCCGCGTTGCGAAAATCAGGTTCGGTGACGATTTCAACCAAGGGTACTCCGGAACGGTTAAAATCAACTAAGGTTACATCCTGGCCGTCAAGCTTCTGGTGGACGTTTTTGCCAGTATCCTCCTCCATGTGGACACGGGTAATTCCGATAGTTTTGCCACTGGATAAAACCACATTGCCGTTAACACATAACGGCTGATCATATTGGGAAATCTGATAGCCTTTAGCAAGATCCGGGTAAAAGTAGTTTTTTCGGTCAAACTTGCTATGAGTTGCCAGTTCGCAGTTTAAAGCCAGCCCGATCAACTGGCACCATTCAATGGCCTTACGGTTGGCAACGGGCAACGCCCCAGGCAAGCCTAAACAGACCGGACAGGTGTGGGTATTAGGTTTTACCTGGAAATGTTCTGCGCTACAACTACAGAACATTTTTGAGTTAGTCTTGAGTTCAACATGGATCTCTAAACCGATAATTGGTGTGTAATTAGTCATGGATGTTTTTTGTTAAATCTATATTTCGATC
Organism: Patescibacteria group bacterium UBA1449; assembly: GCA_002335355.1. GTDB lineage: Bacteria > Patescibacteriota > Microgenomatia > UBA1400 > UBA1449 > UBA1449. The sequence continues at coordinate 4,124 of DCTD01000040.1, read as the reverse complement.
TTGATAACCGAACTGTTTATAAAACTGGTACGCTGCTTGGTTTGGTGCAAAGACACTGATATTGATCGTGTCGCACTGTTTTGATTTTAAATAGTCTTCCATTTTTCGCAAGAGCTGAGTACCGATTCTCTGGCCTCGGTATGATTCTTCAACAAATAATTCGAGCACTCTACCCTGTTTAAGCGGAATGCATTCAAAATCCGTCTCAGGCGTAATGTGCTTAATAATCCCGGCAACAAAGCCAACTATAGTCTCATTACTCAGGGCAACATAGACTATTCCGTCAAGTTTAGTTACCTTTTCTATCATTTCCCCGTAAAAGTGTTTTGCATACCCTGGACGGGCAACACAGCGTTTCAAAGGATCAAGGTTAACAAAAAAAGCGCCAAATTTCGTAAACAATTCAAGAATTTGGGGTTTATCCTCCGGTAATATCTCGCGAATATTGATGTTTACAGCCATAACTATTGTAGTTTCTTAAACAGCGACTGCCAGGTTGGACAAATGTCAGTAAACAGAATATCCCGGCATAACTCTTGGTTGTCTGGTTCTAAGGCATAAACTGGTTTACCAAGCGCGACAGCAAAGGCTAGTTCTAAGGTAACGCTATTTCCGATATAACCATCTTTGTTAAAGATAAACACGGTTTCTGCTTCTCTAATCCGTTTAAAATGATCATGGGTCAAACCGCTGGCAATAAGCCTCTGTTGACTTTTGGGCAACATTAAAAGCTCTTCATTCCATTCTAACAGTGGTGGTTTATACGCTAAGACGCCTTTTTCCTCCAGCTTGTTGACAAAGCTGTAGGCTTCATTTTTAAAGCGCTTTGAACAACATAACACAAGGGATTTCATAACAAAACGTTAGAGTGTTGGCTTTTTTGTGTGCCAATCAGTCTGTTGCTGGTAGTAGTGGGCTACTTTTATGAGGGTCGCTTCGTCTTTCATCCGGCCAAAAATCTGCATTCCAACCGGTAAATCATTCACAAATCCGACTGGTACACTGATACCCGGTAAACCGGCAATGGAACTGGCTTCAACGAGAATATCCTGCATTTCACCAAACATGGCTTGGCCCTCTGNNTAACAGCGGTACAGGGGCTGGTAGGAGCAATCAAAACATCAACTTGAGCAAACACCCGTTCAAAATCCTCTAAAATCTTGGTTCGGACTTTTAAGGCTGTTTTGTAGTAGGCATCGTAATATCCTGAAGACAAAGAATAGGCACCAAACATCATCCGCCGTTTAGCTTCAGCTGCAAAGGTACTACGTGGATTACCGTACCGAATCCCATCAAACCTGGCTAGGTTTGAAGAAACTTCACTGCGCTGTAAGATAGTGTATACAGCAATGGCATACTTAGGATCCATTAAGTTTACATTTGAGAAAGTAAACTGAGGGTTTTTTTTGAGCACCTCAACTGCAGCTAACACAGTTTCATTCACCCCTTTTTCAGCATCAGCAATAAAATAGTCAGTTACCAATCCCACTTTAATGGGTTTTTCTATTGCTAAACTATCAATTTTCCAGGACTTTTCTTTGATACTTGTTGAATCATTTGGATCTTCTCCGGCAGTGACTTCTAAAACTAACTGAGCATCTTCAATTGTCTTGGTGATTGGCCCTGGGGAGTCAGTTGATGATGCCATGGCAATAACTCCATACCGTGAACAACGGCCATAGGTTGGTTTAAGCCCACTGACACCACACCAGGCAGCTGGTTGTCTGATTGATCCAGCAGTTTCTGAACCGATAGCAAAAATGCCCATATCAGCTGCCATAGCAGCAGCGCTGCCTCCAGATGAACCTCCCGGTAAATGGTTGGTATCCCAGGGGTTTAAGGTCGGGCCGTAGTCTGAGGTTTCAGTGCTGGAGCCGTGTGCCCAGGCATCCATATTGGTTTTGCCAACAACTATGGCTCCGGCCTCTTTTAAGCGTTCGGTGACCGTGGATTCATAGACAGGAATAAAGTCATCTAAAACCTTGGCAGAGGCAGTTGTCCGTAAGCCTTTGGTTAAAAAATTGTCTTTTAACGCATAGGGAATACCTAACAGTGGTTGTTTTTGAAAAGCGTTTTCATCTGCGGCAATCAGTTTATCGGCTTTTTGAGCCTCATCTAAAGCAGTTTTGTTAAAGGTTAAAAAGACATTGAGTTTTTCATTGAGATCCTGACTGCGTTTAAGGCAGCTTTGAGTAAGATCTTCAGAAGAAAACTCTTTGTTTTTTAAACCTTTTAGAGCTTGGGTAAGTGTTAGGTGGTAAAGTGGTTTACTGTTCTTCATAGTCGCGTTTCATGATAACTGCAGGGACAACAAAATAACCGTTGTGAGTTTGTTTGGCGTTTTTGAGAGCTTCTTCTTGGGTTAAACAGGCTTTAACAACATCCTCACGGAAAACGTTTTTAAGACCGGTAACCTGAGCAGTTTCTGGTGTATTATTTAAGTCTAGCTCTTGGAGTACTGCAACATAATCAACCGCTTCAGTTAATTGCGGCCCGAACTTGTCTACCTCAGCATCGCTCAGCGGCACATTGATTAACTGGGCAATATGTTTGACTTCGTTTGGTGATAGTTGTTTAGTACTCATACCCCTGTAGTATAGCAAAGAATAAAAAGTTTAGGATGGGGAAAGTGAAGATTACCTACTGATAGTAACCTTGCCGTTTTTAAAGGTTACATTTACTGTATCGCCTTCTTTAACCTTTCTTTCAACTATTTGAAGTGCCAGTTCATCAAGGATTTCATCCTGAATAACCCGTTTCAAAGGCCGGGCACCAAATGCCGGGTCATAACCTGCTTTGCCGATATATTCTTTGACTTCGGGTGTTAGCTCAAGCTCGATATTTTGTTTTTTCAACCGGCTTTTGACCATTTTTAGTTGGGTATCAACGATTTGAGTCAGCATTTCCGGCGATAGACTTTCAAACAGGATAATATCATCAAGGCGGTTGATAAACTCAGGCCGAAAGTTTTGTTTAACCACTTCAAAGACTTTTTTCTCAATATCCGGGCG
>DCTD01000040.1:0-1097 GCA_002335355.1 Patescibacteria group bacterium UBA1449 | reverse complement strand
GTCATGATAATGATGGTATTTTTAAAGTTCACCGTCCTACCTCTTCCATCCGTTAAACGGCCATCATCAAGAATTTGTAGGAAAACATTAAATATTTGGGGATGAGCTTTTTCGATCTCATCAAACAGAATAACTGAGAATGGTTTGCGCCTGACTGCTTCAGTGAGCTGGCCTCCTTCTTCATATCCAATATAGCCAGGTGGAGCACCAATTAAACGGGCCACTGAATGCTGTTCGGAATACTCACTCATATCAATCCGGATCAAGGCGCGTTCATCATTAAATAGCACCTCAGCTAAGGCTTTGGCCAGTTCAGTCTTCCCTACTCCGGTTGGTCCTAAAAAGATAAATGAGCCAATCGGCCGGGTTTCTTCGCCGATACCAGAACGGGAGCGGCGAATGGCATTGGCAACTTCGTGGACTGGTTCGTCCTGGCCAATGACCCGTTTGTGAAGCTCTTCTTCTAGATGAGTGAGTTTTTGTGACTCAGATTGAAGTAACCGGGTTACAGGAATATTTGTCCAGGAAGAAACGACTTTGGCAATATCTTCATCGGTCACTGACTCGCGTACCAGCTTGCGTTCCTCAGGAATTGCAGCCCACTGTGTTTCCAGTTCTTCAATCTCTTTTTGCAGTTTTGGCAATTCACCGTATTTAATCCGGGCTGCTTCCTCAAGTTCGACTTCACGCTCGGCAATTTCAAGATCACGTTTGAGATTATCGATTTCCTCACGTTTATCCTGGAGTTTTTGGATAATCTCCCGCTGACCCTCCCAGATATGTTTTAAGTCATTTAAATGCTCTTTTTTATTAGCCAGAAGCCGGTTGACTTCATCCGATTTGCCGTGATTATCTTCTTTTTTAAGGGCAGCGGCTTCAATTTCTAACTGGGTTACATCACGGCTGAGCTGGTCTAGTTCTGAGGGCATGCTTTCGGCTTCAATCTTAAGTCTGGCTGCAGCTTCATCAATAAGGTCAATGGCTTTATCAGGGAGTTGTCGATCAGTAATGTATCGGACAGAGAGGTTAACGGCGGCTATAACGGCATCATCGGTAATCTTAATGCCATGGTGGACTTCGTACTTTTCTTTTAGGCC
>DCTD01000004.1 GCA_002335355.1 Patescibacteria group bacterium UBA1449 | reverse complement strand
TCTTTCAATGCCGTTAATATAAATAAAAGCTCCCAGAATGTTTAAAAATCCTGGGGTTCTGGGGCTTGTTTCCTGATGCAGCAGGTCCTCTTCGGTAACCATGCCAACTATTTCATCATCGTGGTTTATCACCGGCGCCCCGGATATTTTATTCTTTGTTAAAATTTCTGCAATTTCTTCAATGGTTGCATTTTCATTAACGGTGATTACTTTACTGTTCATTATTTCCCTGGCCAACATATTGATCACCTCATGTTTTAATATAAGTTTTATAATATTGGTTTAGCTCGGGTTCGACAGTCCATAGTTTAACAAAAAGCGCAAAGTAGCGCCGTGCAAGGGATAAATGGTTATAGCCACAATAAGGCGTGTTACTAGCGACCCGCTTCCTGATCTGCAGTAACTTTATAAATCACTGGTGGCTCAGAGATCTTTACAGCCTTAAAGATTTCCTTCTGTTCCTTGGTTAATTCAGTACGCTGATGTACCTCGCCGCTTGTTCCTTTGAATACTCCTATGTGAATCCTCTGCAAAACTTTTCGGAGTTGGCGCCAGGTGGAGCCTGTCCGACTTTCGACTACCCTTATCAAGAGCAGTGCCAGCCAGCAGAGCAGCACATGGGACTTTATCCGGTCTTCCAGGCGATGATACATAGGCCTTAACTCAAGAGTGCTTTTTAGCGTACGAAAAGCATCTTCAACCTCATAGAGCTGTTTATATCCTAAAGCCACATCTTCAGCTGAAAGGGTGTCATCCGAGGTGCGGATCAGGTATTTACCGTCTTTGCGCTCTTCTTCGGTAATCTTTTGCTGGTTCAGTCGTAAGAAACCCTTGTCATCTATGCGGAGGTAACGTCCCCAGGTTTTATCTTTTAGCATCTCCGGGATGATGACTGCCCTTTTCTCAGGAGGTTTTTCGTTAACAATTTTCATCTCTGACTTGAGCTTTTTTAAAAGCTCTTCCCTTCTTAATCGGTCTCTTTTGGCCTCCTTGAGATTGCGGGCAAGAACATAGCGGATGCGGGCTTCCCCATCGCCGACGATGATTTCCTTGATTTCGAGGTTGTCTTTGACCGTACGGAATCTGCCGGGCCGGGAGAGCGCTTCTTCAGCCGACGTTTTTGAAAGCTTTTCCCCGGCAATATAATGACCACCGGCCGCCTGTAGCGCCTTTAAGTTGTCTTCCGAGGAAAATCCTCTGTCTATAACCGTTACGACCCGGCCCAAACGCCAGCCCAGGAGATCCTTCTTTACCTCTTTAATAACCGTCATGTCTGCCGTATTACCCGACCATACCCAGCACCTGACCGGAATCCCTTCCCGTGTTACCGCAAGGCCGATCACGACCTGGGGGAGGTCGGGACGATGATCCTTGGAAAGACCAAGCTTGCGAAAAGCACTGGCATTATTATCACTGCTGCAGGAGTCAGGCTCCGTTTCAAAGTAGGAAGAAGTGGTGTCAAAAAACAAAAGGTCAACTTCTAAATTTAACAAGTGTGCTGCTGAGAAGAATACTTCCTTTTGGATTTCTTCGTTGGACTCAAGAAGAAAGTCCATCGATCGCAGCATTTGCTGTTCTTCAATATGCTCAATGCCCGGGAGGACGGCGTCNNCTCGCAGGCCAGCTTGCTAACGGGTTCTAATGCCCGGTTGGCTACCAGAGCGAATAGCACTCTTTCCACTGGAATCCGGTACTGTCTTTTCTTCAGCAACTTTTTTAGCACAACATCGATTTCAAGGTGCTTCCAAAGTTCATTTAACAGCCAAGCGCCACCATATGGTTTGCTGGAGATAAACTTTAAATCATTACCATGTTCAATCACAGTCTGGGCTTTAAGCGCATCTTCCGGGGTTAAGAACCTGCTGATACTTGCAACTAGCCTTTTCAAGGCATTAATATCAAGGTCGCCTTCGCGACCGAAGTTATATAGCACTTTGGCCTTGGCACATTTGGCCACTGGGTCCCACTCATTGTGAGCGAGCTGGAGATATCGTACGGGTGTTCCATCTTTGTTTTTGCGTGAGACAGTTCGTATATACATAATGCCTATATCATATCATATAAATCCTTATCTATCAATACTTATATTAATTACCGTGTGCCTATGCGTTTTTGAATTTTTTCTAGGCTTACACCTCTGAACGTGTTGATATTACAGAGTTGCTGTTATTATTAATGCCTCGTTAGGGACAAAGACTGTCGAACCCGAGTTTAGCTAAATCAATGAATTATATAAAAGAGTATATCATGTAAAAAAAAGGCTGTAAAATCCTTAACGAAAAATCAGCTTGAGCCGCTGCCGCGGCGAAGACTATTGTCATCACTGTTTTATGAAGCCAATAAAATAATTGTGTCCCAAGAAGAAGGTCAGCAAAACTGGCAATGTAAACGGTGTTGATTATTAAACCTGTCAAGAAAACATTCGGAAAATTAGAAACTAATTTAGTTGTTTAAATCTTTAAAAAACATATTGACATAAAATTCTAATTTGTGGTATATATATTGATATTATTAAACGAACGTTTAATTTAAACGAACGTTTAATGACAAGTCCAAATATTACACTTGGTTAAGGAGGTGGTTTTATGTCCAATGTTAAAAAATGGTGAGAAATGTGAGGTTGGATTAAGTGTTGGAAATTATTATGGAGGAAATTGCTGNNTATGCTTTTCAATGCGAAAGCGTAGTCTTGAGAGGATCGTTAATAGAACTCATATGTTACCTAAGAATTATTTGCTTACTTACTTTTATCTGGAGGCTGCTTGTTAATGAGTAGTAATATCAGGATTTTCATTGATTTTGGCAGCACGTTTACAAAGATGGTGGTTTTCGACTTAGATGGGGAAGAGATGGTTGCTCGCACTCATGTACCATCTACTGTTGACCGGGATATTACCATCGGTCTTGAAGAAGCATTAAAGAAACTCTCCGGTAAGGTGAAGATCGGTAACGAAGAGATTAAACAGGCAGTTGCCTGCAGCAGCGCTGCTGGAGGACTGCGCGTGGTCTGCGTGGGTTTGGTGACTGAATTAACCGCTGAGGCTGCCCGGATGGCCGCCCTGGGGGCGGGCGCGAAAATAGTTGGCGTCTATTCCTATGAACTTTCTCAATCTGAAATAAAAGAGATAGAGAAAATCGCGCCCGATATTGTTCTNNCTAACGGGTGGCACTAATGGTGGCAATAAGAAAGTTATCATCCGCAACGCTAAGATGCTGGCTCAGGCTGGCGATGGTATAAAAAATATCATTGTTGCTGGCAACAAATCAGCGCATGATGACCTTCAGGCTATTTTCACCGGTTCTTATAAAAATGTCATCTATACCAAAAACGTGATGCCGGA
>DCTD01000088.1:10987-18569 GCA_002335355.1 Patescibacteria group bacterium UBA1449 | reverse complement strand
TCAAAGAAACTGAAGAATGTGCCGCTTTAGATTTGACGGCTGCAAATAGTCAAAAAGATGTATTCACCATATTAAGCCATGACAAACGTAGTCAAATCAGGCGAAGTATAAAAGGATTAGGCGGCAACCTGGTTTCCCAGTGGGCAGAAAGCACTTCCCAAGTTGATGAAATTTTAAATGACTTAATTTACTACCATCAAGTAACCTGGGAAAAACGGGGTAAGCGGGGCATGTTTGCCAGCAAACGCTTTACGGACTTCATACGACTCAGTACTCACAGACTGGTACCCCAGAAAAAAGCTATTCTGTTCCGAGTGGTTAGTCCAATACATGGGACAGTTGGGTGTTTACTTTTGTTTACTGACGACAAAATTGCCTTTGGATACCAGAGTGGTTTCAATGATTTTGAGGGTGTCCGGTTTACAAATATTAACCCTAATCGGATCAAACCGGGGTATATTACGCACGTTCTCTGTATGCAGGCCTGTTTAGAGAGAGGTTTTCATGAATATAACTTTTCTTTAGGAGACCATCGGTATAAAACAGAGCTTGCAAAGACGTCTAGGATAGTCACAACCTACAGTATAAGAAGAAGTGTCAAACCCTATATCCGTGATGTTCTCTGGCACCTCTATGATACTCTCAACACTACTAAGTTAACTCACTCATTTATCACTCCTTTCTATTCGCTCTATAAAAAAGTAGCGTAAAGACTGTATTGTTATATACGTTTTCACATAGTTACTAATAGTAATAGTATTAGCAATAATTTCTTACACTATTTTGTATATTTCTTTACCCAATTCTTATACGACCTTGGTACAAGTATGGTTTACTATGGCAACAACAACTGAACAACCCCAACAAGTAGCAAATACTGTCTCCGAGACAATCAATGATGTTATCAACAACATCATCAATTTNNACTTATTGCCGGTTTGGTTATTCTCATAATCGGTTGGATCATTGCAGCAGTTTTAAGTTCTCTTGCAAACCGTGGCTTACACTTTGCTGACGCCAGGGGTTGGTTTGATAAAGCAGGAATCAAAGATGAGAAAGTACAGGATACGTGGATCAATGTTTTAACCCAACTGGTATTCTGGGCTGTCTTGATATTGTTTTTAATACCTGTTTTTGAAACCTGGAATATACCGCAAATTACTGAAGTCATCAATCAACTTTTACTCTATCTTCCTCAAGTGTTTGCAGCGGTAATCATTGGGTTCTTAGGTTTGGTTATTGCCAATTTACTCGCTGATATTGTTAAGAATGCAGTTCGCAGCTATGGTCAAGGAGCTGCAAATATTGTTTCTAGTATAGCCCGGTACTCAATTATCACCTTTACTGCTTTAGTCGTTTTAACTCAGTTAGGGATTGCTCCTGATCTTATTCAGACTATTGTTACGGGAATTGTCGTTGCCTTTGCACTTGCTACAGGTTTAGCTTTTGGATTAGGTGGTCAAGATGCAGCCCGTCAACTGTTAAACCAACTGATGGAAAACATGAAGAAAAAGAAGTAATGTTTCTCACTCTTTCTCTCCCATTGCATTATACTTAAAAACAGTTATTTACCATTTTTCACATTATGAATGTAATCGTTATTTATGATTCATATTTTGGGAATACCCAAAAAATTGCTGAAACGGTTGCCCGGCAGTTAAACGGGAAAGCCGTTCGGGTGGATGAGGTTTCTTTAGATACAATCAAAGAAGCCGATGTTGTTATTGTGGGCAGTCCGATCCGGGGTTGGCGACCATCCGAGAAAACTCAGGCACTTCTATCTTCATGGCAAGCTCAAAACTTTACCGGTAAAAAAAAGGCAGCTGCCTTTGATACCAGAGTCAAGAAATGGTATTCCGGAGATGCAGCAAAAAAGATTGAAAATCAGTTAAGAAAAATCGGTTTTGAAATCATAACTCCTGCTAAACCCTTTATTGTCCTTGGCAAAGAGGGACCTTTGGCTGATGATCAAATAGAAGCTGCCACACAGTGGGGACAACTGCTGAATGAAAAAATCAGATCATAGTGATTTTTGAAGGTACATCTCGTCTGTTTTGAGTCATTCTCCTCTTACACAACTGTTACTTGATTATAGTTTGATTCTTAAACAGTCAAACTACAGTTTGACTGTTATTAAGTCAGAAAAAAGGAGGCCATATGGTTTACTACTTATGCCTACATCCACAAAAAATCAATGATCTTGATCGTGGTAGTGAAAAGGATGATATCCGCTACCCAGAGGATCCAAGAATTATCTCTCCTGATGACTTAAGACTTGATTAACAGAAACCCTATGTGTTATCAACAAATAGCTTTACACGGTCATCCTGGTAAAGGGGGTGGTTTTGGTGGAGGGATAGATGACACTATTGATATTAGCTCTACCTGGCCTGGTACTGGGAAAGTCCCTAGTAAGTCGGAAAGGGGAGCACAAAGAACTCCAGAAATAAATACACCTAAACCAACTCATAAGAAATAGTTGTTACCATAAACGTATGTATTTTAAGACTAGCCGATAGAGCTAAAATAGTGGCGTTAACTATATTATGGTATTCTCTATTTATGAAGAGCAACCAGCACTTACCCGATATCATTAAAAACGTGGGTTTTGAGTTTCGTTGGAGTGAAGAGAAAGTATGGGCGCTTTCGGTGCCAGTTGAGGCAATGGATATTCGTGAGTTAACTTGGCACTTTGCTGTACCATTTTGGCGGAAACCTGGCGGGTACTATGATTTGTCCCCAGACGAAGTGATTGCCAATCCCAAGCAGTATCAAGAAGAATACGAGAGGACGATGCGGGCTGATTTACAGTATCCTTTGGATATTCTGTTTTGGAAAGGCAGATGGGTGCTGCTTGACGGTCTCCACCGGTTGCTCAAAGCCTATCTTCTCAAGCAGAAAACCGTTAACGTTAGGAAAATCCCCGGTAGCGCAATTGCTTTGATCCAAGTATCATAAAATAAGCATGAAAATCTTAAAAGTAAAACGCAAACCGATTACTAAAGACGATATCCTTACCGCTGTTGCTCTCTATATTCTTCTCATGACAAGTCTTATCAACTGGACTTTATATTCTTGGTTAATACTACTGGCTGTAATAATGTTAGCCTTTACCTGGTATAACCGGAGTAAATAGTATGGAACTTGCAGTCCTACTGGTGTGTGCTGTAATCACGTACTCGCTGTATGGAGTATTTGCTTCACAAGCAAGTAACCGCATTGATGCTACCTTAGCTTCTGTTGTTTTTAACGGATTAGCATTTGTAATTCCATTTGTCATTTACGTTTTTTACAAGTTTGTTAGACATGACCGTCTTATACCGACAACCCAGACTGGTCTTTTCTACTCACTGCTTGCTGGAATTGCTATAGCGCTGTTTTCAATTCTCTTAGTTAAGCTATTCGAAAAAGGGGACGTGGCCTACGTTATGCCAGTTGTCTATGGTGGAACAATTGTGGTTAGTTCACTTGTTGGTTGGGTATACCTCAAAGAAACTGTTTCTCTACTCCAGGGTGTGGGAATAGTTGTTACCCTTGCTGGAGTACTACTTGTAGTTCTATCGAGACTATCAATTCATTAGTAAACTTACTAACTGGAGAAACATGTATGATGAAAACTGCCGAAAATGTAATCCTCCACTATGCTTATGCTATCTTTCTTGGAGTGTTACTGGCTCTCTTTGTCGGGGTGGGTATTGCTGCCTTTTATCCTGGACCCCAAAGACCGGAACAAGCACCATACTCGGCTGAACTTGAACTTGCTGAAAAACAACAACTATCAGAAGCTACCGTGTCTGCTGGACTATTAAAAAGAAGAGTTGAGTATGAACGAGAATTTAAGGTATTTATGCAGCAAAACCAGATCTATAACCGTAACGTCTCATCCATTGCTCTCGTTGGTGCGGTGATTATGCTGGTTACCAGCTTAGTTCTTGCTGATAGAATCCGGTTTCTTACTGACGGGTTTTTACTGGGCAGTATCCTAACGCTTCTGTATAGTATTATCCTGGGTTTTGAAAGCGCTGATGAGAAGTTCCGGTTTCTGGTTGTAGCTGTGGGGTTGTTGATTAGCTTGACTATTGGCTATCTAAAGTTTGCCAAACAGGAGTAACTGCTCTAGTTATCTGCGTTTAAACTGCTTATCAATTTGTGAAAGTGGCATTTCAATTTTAAGTGGTCGTCCGTGAGGGCAGGTATAAGCATCATCAAAAGTATTTAGCTGCTTGATGATCTCCTTGGCTTGTTGTTTAGTAAGTTTATCTCCTGCTTTTACTGCACTCCTACAGGCAAGATAGGAAACCATTTTTTGCGTTTGAAAGTCAACGTCTCTGGGTACCCCAAACTGGGCAATATCATCTAGAATTTCATTAATTAAAGTCTTAGGATCTCTGTCTTTAAATAAGACAGGAACCGCTTCAATTTTATAAACTCCCTCTCCAAATGGTTCTAATACAAAGCCAAGCTTGGCAAATAATGCCAAATTCTCATCCAAAAGGGTTACAGACCCAATAGGCAGTTCAAGCAACACTGCTTTGGGTAGCTGACAACTCGTCTGTTTACTTTTCCGTTTTTTAAAAGCTTTAATAAGTTGAGCATACAGCATCCGCTCATGGGCAGCATGTTGGTCAATGAAAACGACTCCCTGTTTTGTTTGACACACTAAATAGAGGTTATGAACCTGCAGAACATCAGCTGCATTGTATGTCTCTTTTTGTGGGGCGTTTTCCCATGGTAAAACATCGTGCTTTAACAGTGAGGCAGCATACGAAGTTGTCAGTTTACTTGATACCTGCTGGTCACTACTCCAACTAAGGTTGTAAAAGGTGAGATTGTGGTTTGTTAAGGTTTGAGTAACTGCCTTGCTAATGACTGAGAAAACAAACTGGTTATCATAAAAGCTGATATGTTCTTTCCGGGGATGAACGTTAACGTCAACTAATTCTGTGGGTATTGTTATAAACAATAAAAAGATCGGATATTTAGTCTGTTCAAGTAAACAGCCATAAGCTTCTTTTACCGCTGTAGCAATTAAATGGTCTGTAATAAACCGGTTATTAACAAAGATGTGATGCCGGTGTGGGCTTGAACTGGATACTTGGGGTTTACATAAAAACCCTGTAAGTCTGAGGTAGGATTCTTCATAGGTAAGAGGAATCAAATTTTCATATACAGAGGGGCCTAACAAGGTTTTTATACGTGCTTCTACTGTCTGGTTTAAAGGCACATCAATGACTGTTTTACCATTGTGTTGCATCTCAAAGCGAATCTGAGGATAAGAAATGGCATAGTGGGTAACCAACTCAATAATATGTCTGAGTTCAGTACGGAGGGTTTTTAAAAACTTTTTGCGGGCAGGTACACGGTTCAATAAGTGAGTAACTGTGACTGTCGTACCCGGTGCAGTTCCACAGGCAGATATATTCTCAACAACACCATCGCAAAGGGTAATCTGATTGCCTACTACGTCTTTCGTTGTCCGGCTGATAATTTGGACATCACCGACAGCCACTAGGCTTGATAAGGCTTCTCCCCGGAAGCCTAAGGTAGTAATGTGGGTAAACGTATCGTCTAAAAGCTTACTGGTGCTGTGCGGTAGATAACAGGTTTTTAGATCGTCCAAATCCATGCCTGTGCCGTTGTCTTGGACAGTAATCTTTCTAAGACCACTGTCTTCAATGTCAATTTTAATAGCAGTTGCCCGAGCATCGATCGCGTTTTCAACTAACTCTTTAACTGCAAAAGCCGGCCGTTCAATNNCAGTTTCAGCAGGCAATATGCGGATGCTTCCCATAACCAGACAATTATACAGGAATAACTATTCACCCATTAGTAGTTTTTTCTGTGACTAGCAACGTGAAAGTGTGATATCCTTTTTCAAGTAACTATAATCAAAACTAATAAAAATGTCTATGAACTTTAAAGATTATCAGCAAAAAGTTAAAGAAACCATTTTTTATCCGGAATTTGGTGACAACCTTACTTACCCGGCGCTGGGACTAACCGGAGAGGCAGGAGAGGTGGCTGACAAAATTAAAAAGATGATTAGAGATCATGGTGGACAGTTAACTCCTGAACTCCGCACGGAAATAATTAAAGAGATGGGCGATGTTCTCTGGTACTTGGNNACGTGGCTTTGACTAACGTAGCTAAACTTCAAGACCGCAAACAACGTCATGTGCTTTCTGGAGAGGGAGACAACCGTTAAACGCTTATTTTTTTTCTCCCTGTTACATACTAAAATATAGTAGTTATACAATTTCTTTATGATTATGGGAGTTTACGTTATCCCTAGTATATGACGACACTTGAAGCCATTATCATTGCCAGTTTTAGTATTAGCTTAGTATCTCTTGTTGGTGTTTTACTATTACTATCAAAACGGTTATGGACGACACCGATAACCAATATTTTAGTTAGTTTTGCTGCTGGTACTATGTTGGCTGTTTCATTTCTTGAGCTTCTACCGGAAGCAGCTGAGGAGGCAGCAGACTTGGAAATGGTATTTGTAACTACCTTTTTGGGTATTGTGTCATTTTTTATCCTTGAACGGTTTGTTTTATGGTTTCACCATCATGATTCAATGCATGGAGCCAAACCTGCTACTTATCTTATCTTGATTGGTGACAGTGTCCATAACTTTATTGATGGAGTGNNCAACGACTATTGCTATTGCTGCCCATGAAATCCCTCAGGAAGTGGCTGATTTTGGTGTTTTAGTGCATGGCGGGATGAGTAAGAACAAGGCACTTACGTTTAACTTTATTACTGCCTTAACTGCCTTAGGTGGTGCTGTGGTAAGTTATTTTTTCTTAGCAAATATTGAAAATGTTCTACCCCTACTACTGGCATTTACAGCTGGAATGTTTATCTATATCGCCTGCTCTGACCTTATTCCTGAGCTGCATAAGGATGTTAAAAACCAGCACAGATGGACTCAGTTACTGCCGTTTCTAGGAGGAGTAGTAATAATGTGGACTCTCGTAAATAGTTTACATGGTCACTCATGATGGCCATATGCGGCTCTCTTCGTTATCCTTTTAAATCATAGCAGCACTAACTGTTTCCTAGTCTTTCTTTAAACTGGGCAAGTGTGTTTAATGCATCTAATGGAGTGAGTTTATAGATATCAAGGTTTTTAAGTTCTTCAATAAAGCGTTCTTCTTTCCCATTTACCAGTATTACTTGGTTATCACCACCTTTTTTTTCTGTCATGTGGGATACCCCATTACTTTGGTTAGTTGACTGAACATTGCGCTTTTCGAGTTCAACTAACAAGGCTTTTGCCTTGTCAATTACAGATTCTGGTACTCCAGCAAGTTTTGCCACTGCCACCCCAAAACTGTGAGAAGCTGCTCCTGGCATGAGTGTATGCAAAAAGATTGGATTACCGCCAGAGTTATCAACAGCCATATGGAAGTTTTTGATTTTTTTTGGATATTCAGTTTCAAGCGCTTGAAGTTCATGATAGTGGGTAGCAAATAACGTTTTAGGCGTTACCGATTTATGGGTGACAAGGTGTTCAGCAACTGCCCAGGCAATCGAGATACCATCATAGGTACTGGTGCCTCTGCCGATCTCATCC
>DCTD01000088.1:0-10904 GCA_002335355.1 Patescibacteria group bacterium UBA1449 | reverse complement strand
ACCGATCTGAGCCATTAAAACAATCAAGGCAACTTGTCTGATAAACACGGATTTGCCGGCCATATTCGGGCCAGTGATAACGAGTAGTTGTTGTTTTGAGACATTAAGTTCAACATCATTAGGCACAAACTGGGTGTCGTTTAAAACCGATTCAACAACCGGATGACGACCAGCTTTAATAACAATTTCTCCAGAAAATATCAATTTGGGCCGGATATACTGTTTCTTTTGCGAAACTGCAGTTAAGCTTGATATACAGTCAAGCGTGGCAACTGCCTGTGATGCCTGTTGGACTGATTCAACAAAAGTTAATACTGTTTGTAATAACTCCTGGAACACTGCGTATTCAATATCATTCATGGTGGCTTCAGCAGATAGGATGAGTTCTTCGTGATATTTTAGGTCCTGGGTAATATAGCGTTCGCCGTTAACTAACGTTTGCTTTCGAATGTAGTTTTCCGGCACGAGGTGAACGTTAGACCGGCTGACTTCGATATAAAAACCAAAGACTTTATTAAACCTGACTTTTAGAGAATTGATTCCTGTACGTTCCCGCTCGCTGGTTTCAAGACTCATAACCCATTGTCTGCTGCCGCTGACTTTTTCTCTTAATGTATCAAGTTGTTCATGCACTCCCGGTTTGATCAATCCACCNNTGGCTCTTCTACCAGTGTTTTCTCAATAGTATCGATCACGGTTTGGATAGTATCGGGAATCTGTACTGCTAATTCATGTAAAAGTCCGGTTTTAAACTCGTTGATGTACTCTCTGGTTTTAAGCACTAAGTGTAGAGATCGTTTAAGATTAACCATATCTCTGGCATTCCCAATACCCACAGACAATCGAGACAGGATTCGTTCAACATCCGGAATTTCTTCTAATACTGACTGGATTGATTGAAAAGCTTCAGAGTTTGAATTTAGGGCATCTATGGCATCATACCGGGCAAGAATCTCTTGTGAGTTTATCAGTGGTTTGGCTACCCATTGGCGTAGTAACCGGCCGCCCATGGCTGTCCGTGTTTGATCTAATATAGCAAGTAGTGAACCACGAGGGTCATGCTCTCTGAGAGTTGAAAACAGTTCAAGATTTATAATCGTTGATTTATCTAAGCTCAAATAGTTATTTGAGGAGACGAGACTAATCTTTCGGATATGAGGAATATGATCACGCTGCGTAGTTTTTAAGTAGCCAATTAAAGCGGCACAGGCAGTAAGTGCTAAGGGTTTATCTTCAATCCCAAACCCAGCTAATGTTTTAACTGAAAGCTGAGTTTTTAAGAAAGCAGTGGCTTTATCGGTGTATCGGGCCCATTCCCAGAAAGGAAAGACGTTGATCTGTTCCTCTGTTTTGAGAACTTTGAGTAGCTCCGGGTTGTTATAATCATCGGGAGACAGAATACATTCTGAGGGTTTGAGTTTGGCTAACTCATCACGTATCGCCTGGGATAGTTTTGTATAGGCAGTTTGAAAGACCTGAACATCCCCTGTTGAGAGATCGGCACAACTGATGGCTAAGTAGTTTTGGTCATAAACAAGGCTAATGAGATAGTTGTTTTCTTTCCGTTCCAGGACTTTTTCGTCTAAAAGCGTTCCTGGGGTGACAATTCTGACGACATCGCGTTCGACAATACCTCGTTTATTCGGTTCTGATAGTTGTTCGCAAATGGCCACTTTAAACCCGGCTTTTACCAGTTTGGCTAAATAACTATCTACCGCATGGTAGGGAATACCAGCCATAGGAATCCGGCCATCTTTTCCCTCTGGCCTACTCGTTAAGGTTATGTCTAAAATCTGAGCACCAGTGTGAGCATCTTCTAAAAAGAGTTCATAGAAGTCTCCCATGCGAAAGAATACTAAACAGTCCTGATACTGTTCTTTTATCTTGGCATACTGCCTCATCATGGGAGTTGAAAAAGTGAGCATAGCTATGGGACTAATAATAATGGGTTTGAAGCCATTTGGAAAGGTTTAGAGTTATCTTAAGCTGAAGTAGTCATATTATAAGAGGAATAGAACACTTTTTATCATTCCATACTAAGATACCGTTATCGTAACTGATTTCTTACTCTTTTGTTACTCCCTGTTAACATTCTTCTCACACAAGAATCTTACTGTTAGTGAAGACAAAATGTAAATACTGCAAAAATATATGTCTTCATCTGAACGCTTACTTCATACCCCGGTTAGTAGACGCCAACTATTTAGGAAAACAGGACAGTTAGCCCTTTTTGGCCTTGCTGCAACTGAAAGCCTTGTTTTAGGGTCACAGGCTTGGGAAAGAAGAGAACAGTATGCTAATCCGTATCAAGGAGATAAAATTGATTATGTTGCATTAGGCTGTTTTATGGTCTATACGGATAAAATTGTTATCCGTTCAGATATTGCACTTGGGTCAGAAACAATATTGTCCAGATATGATGATGGTACTTATGCTGTAGCAGACCCTGATCAGGGTAATGTCATTGGACTCATGACTGAAGTAAACAATCGCAGCATAAGTGTAACAGAGGGTAATATCTATTCTATTGGGACATCATACCGCAGATATATCATCACTAACCCTGGTATTGTTGTTGGACCAAATCCGACTAACCCCCAAAGCAATAATGGCAGATGGATTCTTTTACACACCCGTTTTCGCGTGCAAGACTCAGCGCAAGAAGGTAAGTATACCAGTAAGCCAATGACCCTGTATATCAATATGGATGAACAACCAAATGATGGTATTTATACAACTGATATTCATGGGAGTCCAGTAACCTATGCTCCTGCATATGTTCCTCTCAAGCCTAATCAAGAAGGTGTCTATGTTTCAGCTATTGATAGTCAACCGGTTCCTTACTTTGGAAGAGTCTCTTTGCCACACAGTTGGGTCTAAGGAAATAGCAACATAACATATCGATCAAAGTAAGTCATAGTTGCTCTAGTGACACACTTAAGATTGCTAGTTGAATAACTAAAAGAATGCGACATCATTACTCTAGCAATGAGCTTACTGTTTTGACTTGACAGTCCAAATACTAGTGCTTTACAGTAGGAGCCCTATGAAACATACTACCCCTGCTCTCATATCTTTATTGTTGTANNATCCTGTTTCAGTGAATGCAGTTATGACTACTCCCACGTGGTTTTGGCAAAGAAGATCAATTCAAACAATACCTCCAAAACCAGTAGCTAACAGAGTTATGCCTCTGCCAATTAGTACTCCAAGACCGATTGTACTGCCAACACCATCTCCAACAATCAAGCCCACCTCAACTCCGAATCCCACACCAACTGTGACTTCGATGCCAATCCCCACTGCAATTCCTAATCAAAACAGCGGGACATCGGTAAGGGACTATTTAATAGCAAAAGTGAATGAATACCGAAAATCCCAAGGGTTATCTGAAGTTACTACTGATCCATATACCTGTAATTTTGCTAAACTCAGAGCTCAAGAGATTTCTACTGCCTTTAACCATGATGGTTTTAACAACAGAATAGCTACCAAGAGTCTTCCCTACCCGACCTATACCCGGGTTACTGAAAATATTGCCATGACCAATGATTACAGTAAGGTTACTGATCTCTGGATAAATTCTCCAGGGCATGCAAGCAACATGCGACTGGATACTCCACATGTCTGTGTTGAACAATATGGAAACTACTATGCCTATGAGGGATGGAAACCGTAGACAATTTTTACTTTCAATTATTTAATAGAAAAATAACTTTATTTAAAATCAATAGTGGTCTTCTTACACTCTTCTCACTTATCTTAAATAATTTTCTTATATGGAGGTAGTACGAATACTTTGTTAATAATGTTGAGTAACTAGGCTTACTATATGTCAAAAAGAATTAGTAGTTCAAAGAAAACAAAAAAACTGGGTTTCGGAAGTCTCCTTATTATCGTTGTAACCATTGGCTTACTCATCATTTTTGAGTTACCTCAGTTACTTGATTACATCATCAAATAATCAGTGGTAGAAACGTTCTTAGTAGATATAACTTCCGTCTTGTTTAGTAAATACTCCTCTTACGTATTCCATACAGGATGTTTACACAAAAAATGTTTGAGGTTCTTACGATGATAGAGAAAGGAGGTATGTATATGGCAAATAAACCTAAACGGAAAGATAAGGCTACAGTGACCGGAGATTTGCTAGACCCAACATTTGATGCAACTGAAATTTTTACTGATGAGGATAACATTACAGGGTTAACAACGAACACCAAAGATANNTTTTCGGATCAGAACTACCAACGGTCTCAAGCCTTAACCTCTGATCCTGGCGAAAACGTGGGAGCGGAAGATGAACAAGATACCTTAGTTAATAATGTTTTACGTGATAAAGATGAGATTCTAGAATCACCTTTACCTGATAAACCACTCGTTAACGGAACTGGAAATGATACGTTAGGAGAGGCAACACCACCGGATATTGAAGGTGAACAGTCGGTCAGTGGAGATATGCCTGATCCAGCTTCTGATGATGATACCTTAAAAAACGCTCAGGATATGGGCTTTGCTTTGGATGAAGACCCGAGTCAAGAAACACCAAAACCTTTAAATATGGCGGATGATATTGATAAAGCCGAAGAGATCCGCCGCCGCCGATAGCAATTGTTTATGGACAAAAAGACAAAGATTACTATTAACCACGCTGAAATACGTGACTGGGTAGAAAAACATCAGGGGCAACCTGCTGTTATTGATAGTCCTGAAGCTGGGAGTGAACCAATTGGTATCCGTATTGACTTTCCGGGAGATACTGATGAAGTATTACTGGCAGAAACGCAGGAATCAAAACCAGTAAGCTGGGAAGATTTTTTTAAAATCTTTGAAGATAAACAACTAGCCTTTATCTACCAAGATAAGGATTACTTACCAGACCCAACCTTAGCCTACAAATTTATTAACCGTGATATTTTATCTACATTAGTAGATACTAATAAAGCCAATGATTGATGCAAAACTAATTATCTGATTACGTAACGTTACATAGCTTATATGCTTTGAAATGTTATAAAATGATTGCTATACTTTTTCTATATGCCAAAACAAAATACTAAACTACCCATTTATCATCCTGGCAGTTATATTGGGGCTGGTATTGCTTTAGGTGCTGGTATCGGGTTCGTGTTGGGATTTGCACTCAGTAATGTACTTGCTGGTATTATTATTGGTCCAGCAATCGGTTTTTTCTATGGTACGGTAATGGATGACTTAATGAAACGGCACTTCATGAAGAAAAAGCGGTAACTGAATTGATCTGCTCTTAATCAAAATAAAAACTAATGGACTGTGTCCATCTTGACTTCTTTGTGTATTCTTCATAGCATAAATATACTGCTATTAATATAATATTTATGCCAAGTTTTGAAGACTTCCATGGTTTAACTCAAGCAATTCAATTAAAAGTGGCTATACAGGAAGCAGATAGCCGGTCGATGCCGGCGGTGAAACCTGGCTTAAGAACTGTTGCAGAAATGGCCGGTATACAAGGGAATGGCAAACACGCCAACTTACCGATATATAACGAGAATGATGTTTTGTTTGCCGTCAACAGTATTGGAGATACAAATCTCGCAGTCACTGCACCTGGTGATATTACCGAGGGGTCTTTAATCGAGTTTGAAAACGATAAAAAAGAATCAACGTTTGGGATTGTTATCGAACCGCCTGCTTCTGCGGTTAAGCGTGGTATCTATGTTCGTAACCTAACAAAAGAACAAATTACCCAACTTCATACTCACAACCCTCATATTCCCAAAGTCCATGTAAATAACAGTAACCTAAAGCCGATTGTCAAAGTCTATGACCATGCAGATACGCCTTCCTCAAATATCTTTACGATAGTCGATCCCCTTCAAAAAATGATGTTCCGGTTTTTAAAGGAAACATTAAGAGTTGTAACGTTGCAACAGAAAAACCTAATCGATATTCTGTTATGGATATATCTTCTCGTTTTACTCGTCGTACTTATTGCTTTTGTTTACTACTTACTTAACTAGGAAGATAGTGTTTAGTGTTTATTCTTGGTTAAAATGGCAAGACCTAAGGCTACCAGTAAAAGCGGCCAGAGTTTGTCAAATCGTAAGAAGTCTAATACCACAAAGTTATCAATAATAAATAGAATCCCTAAAACAATGAGAAGCACTCCCCAAATATACCGGGAGTCACTCCGGTTTGATGTCCGGATATCATGGGCAAAAGATTCAGCTTTTTCTTTGATTTCTTCAGCGTTATGTTTAACAGTAGCCTCATTTGTTGGTTGCTGAGAAGCTTCATCAGGTATGATAAGCCATAAAATTATATAGATCAAAAAGCCTGAACCTCCAAATACAGCCAAAAGCACAAACAGTAAACGGAAGACAGTGCTATCAATATCAAAATAGTGGCCAAGACCTCCCGCAACACCCCCAAGTATTTTATCTGTCTGACTGCGGTATAAGCGTTTATGCAATACTACTTCATTTTCTTGTTTGACATTGGCTTTAGTTGATGTTTTTTTGGGCGGCATAGAAAAAGTGAGTGATTTTAAACTATTATTCTCAATATTAGCATATTTTACCCATATACAATAGAGAGATTCTTTCCGACTTCTTACGTAGTTTTCATGGGGTTATTACGGCATGACACTAGGATGTCAGCAGAGTTTTTAAAATATATATGACACCAAGTTCTGTTACAGTGCCACTTGTAGTAATTGTTTTTCTGGCATTAGGTATTGGGATGTTTGCAGTTGGCCAGACTATCCGTTCTCAACCGGATATGAAAACTCAACAGCTTTCTCAGCAGGTAACAAAGGCCGATGAGGAATGTGTGGATGGAACCGATTGCTCCACACCTGAGGGTCCATCCCAGTACCCGGATACATCTCAAAAAGTGACTGAACAGTTTTATACAGAGTATTTGACATGTTTGGAGGAACGTGAACTTAAAAAAGACGATACTAATATGCACATAGACTGTCTAGCAAATAGCAACCGTTATTTATTAAGTGAGTATGCTAAAGCTCTTGCTGCCGAACGCACTGCAGCCTTTGACCCAGTACTTTGCTCATCAAACCTTCCGGATAAAGTAGGCCTAGACCAATCTCAAACAAACACGGCAAGTGCTACCGTTACTATCGTTGAACAGTTTCCAGACCGGCAGCAGTCCATAGAGATAGAGGTTTTAAAACAAAAGAGTGGCCAATGGCAGATAACGGCAATCCATTGTCCTTGAAAGTAAATCTCTCTGTTTATAGCTGCGTATAGGTATAAATAATGCTGTAATAGCTACTATACAAGGAGTGCCCGCAAAGCTGTAGACTTGATTGAGTGTGAGATAATTGTGTCACTATGAACCATACTATTGCAGTTAACCACTACCGCCGGGCAGTTATACTAGCACGGTTGCTTGACACCCAGTTTCAGTTTTTTGGTTTCCGGTTTGGACTTGATCCTCTTATTGGTCTTATTCCAGGAATTGGAGACTTAGTAGGTGTTGGCTTATCACTCTATATCCTTGGGATTGCTGCTGCTTTTAGAGTTCCGCAAGAATTGTACATACGGATGATTATTAATGTTATTATTGACTACCTTATCGGTCTTGTGCCCTTTATAGGAGACTTTGGAGACTTTGCTTTTAAAGCGAATACTCGTAACTTAGAGCTGCTGAGGGAATATCAAGAAGAAAACGAGAGGTAGTATCGGGTGTAACGTGGAAGTTTTGTAAAACTACAATAACTTATACCATTTGATATCAGGAGGACAAGCTGGGCTTAAACCATGAAGACTAATCACATTCCCAAAAAGGTTGCCTTTGTTGATCTGGAAACTACTGGTGGGAGTATTACTAAAGACAGAATTATTGAAGTCGGGATTATCCGAATTGAAGATAACCGAGTTACTGATACATTCCACTCGTTAGTTAACCCACAGATTTATCTATCTCCGTTTATTGAGAACCTAACGAACATTACCGCTGATACACTAGAAACAGCTCCTACCTTTTCACAGATAAAATACGATATTCTGCAAATACTGGAAGACTGCGTATTTGTCGCTCACAATGTCCGGTTTGATTATGCTTTTTTACGTCAGGAGTTTAAACGGGAAGATATTCATTTTTCCTCTAAGCATTTTTGCACAGCCCGGTTATCTAAATACCTCTACCCTCATTATCGCAAACATAACCTAGACTGTTTAATTGAACGCTTTAATCTTACTTGTGAAAACCGCCATAGAGCTTATGAAGATGCTAAGGTAATTCATGAATTTTATGCCCGCTTGCTTGACAATATTCCCTATGAGACATTCAACGAAGCTATCCGGTTTGTGTTAAAGAAACCCTCTACTCCTCTTCATCTTGCCTCAAAAGATATTGAAGCTCTACCTGAAAGTCCTGGAGTCTATATTTTCTTTGGAGATAATAAGTTACCGCTTTACGTTGGAAAAAGCAAAAACATTAAAGCCCGGGTAAAGTCTCACTTTATCAACGATCATTTGTCCAGCAAGGAAATGAAGCTTTCACAAATGACAAAGAGTATAAAAGTCATTCAAACTGCCGGCGAATTGGGCGCTTTGATTAAAGAGTCATACTTAGTTAAAAAGCTTCAACCACTCTATAACCGTCAACTCCGTAACAGCCATAAGCTGGTTGTGCTGAAAAAAAGTGAAACGCATGAGGGCTATTTTACCGCTGCACTGGAACTTGTTGATAAAGTGTCAATTGCTGAGAACGATACTTTCATTGCTGTGTTTAAATCAATAAAACAGGCCAAAAGAGTCTTAACAGACTTAGCCAAAGAGTACTCACTCTGTTATAAGCTTCTTGGTTTAGAGTCATCTAAAAAGGCCTGTTTTGCCTACCATCTTAAACAGTGCCACGGTGCATGTCTTGGTAAAGAAGCGGTTTTAAAATATAATGTCCGGTTTCTTGAGGCACTCAATCGTTTACGGATTGCCAAATGGCCATTTAAGGGTCCGATTCTTATTAAAGAAGAAAACGAGCTTGATGAGTTATATGAGGGTTTTGTGGTGGATAAATGGTGTTTATTAGGGTCTGTTACGACTACTAACCAACACCTTAAGACGAAAGACCAGGAATACTGTTTTGATTGGGATACCTATAAGGTTTTACATAGGTATCTAAAAGTACCTCAACACTACCATCATATAAAAGAAATCACGCTTCAGGAAATCTCCTAAGGTATTACCTGTTGTTCTCATTCCAGCTAAAGGCTCGAATGGTAACATACACTGCTGCAAGCCCGACCAGGATATAGACAATATTTGACAAAGCACTGTCTACGCCAAAGAGGGCGGCAACTAAGTTTAAATCAAACAAACCAACTAGTCCCCAGTTTAACCCGCCAATAATTACGAGCACTAGGGCTATCCAGTCAAGAGTAGTAAGTCTCATAGTGCTTCTTTATTAGTTTCTCCCTAATAAAGATTACTGTGTTTTTAACTTTTATAACAAGACTATCGTAAATATAAAGCGATAAAAAAAGTATAAAAAAACGGTAATAGAAGGGTAAGAAAAATAACCGGAAGCTACAAATATAAAAATTAAGCGTCTTAATGAAGTTTTTGGATAGCAATTACCTCCTTCTTATGCTTGAGGAAAAAACCCAATAAACACAATTCTTGCACTTTTCTTACATAGCTTTAATTGTTTTTTTACGTTTTAAAAGCAAACTGGGTACTAATTACTGTTACTAAACACCCAGTTACCAACACAATAAAAAATATGAATAGATATAAAGGGTTAACAACAATCTTTTTGGGAAGCCTAGTGCTATCATTGCTTTTAAAGGGTGGTAACGTTACACAGCCTCACACAAATATAAATTCACCACAGCGCCAGGTAACAATAACCTTAGTTCCTTCAACAAACAGGCAAGCATTTTTNNTTTTTAGAATCATTTTCGATACCAGTTCAGCTTGAACCTCAGCTTAGTTCTCTACTTTTTGAATATAAATACCCGTATGCCACAACTCTCTACTCTCAAGATACAGCTTTAAGACTAAGTAGTTTTGATAATCCTCAAGCAATTGTAAGCTGGTATGAATCACTCCTGCGTCAAAAATTCTATTCTGTAACAGTAGAAACTCATGTCACCAAGCACGGTACCGTGTCAAAGACACTCAATGCGTTTGGTGATGCTGGTTTAGTTACTGTCGTGATTACTAAACATCTATCATTGTCTGCAGTAGAGATCTCTGTATCTTGTACTACAACAGAAAGTAAAAGCATATGAACACCTATTCTACTAGTGAAACACAAACAGCAAAAAAAACCGTAACAGTAAAAAGAATAGTTATCGGTGTTGTCGTGATGTTTTTATTGGGTGCCGCAGTGATCCTTGTTACGCAGCCATCTGCAACCGGAAACCATGGCGGTATTACAGGTACTGGATCTCTTGCCCAAAGAGTGGTTCCACCACCGGTTAAAGCTACAACAGATATTAACCGTGAGTTTGCGTTTTCTCTCGGTACTAAAAGTAAAGATACTATTAAATATACGATACAGTCAGCTGAGAAAATGGATGAGATTATTGTTAATGGTCAAAAGGCATATGCTGTGGCTGGTAGAACATTTTTAATTCTGAATGTAAAAATAACTAATGATACTCAACAGGGTATTAAGATTAATACTCGTGATTTTGTAAGAATGTCTTCACCTGAAAAAGATAATGAATGGTTGGCCCCAGATATCCATAATGATCCGGTGGAAGTTCAAGCCTTGTCAACAAAATATACCCGTTTAGGTTTTCCTGTTTCAAATACTATTAATAGTTTTAAACTACGGATAGGAGAAATTAATGGCACGAAAACAAATGTTGACCTTCTTTTCCAGTAAATTACACTGTAAGCTACTTCATCCTTATAAAAAAATTCTAATCACCTTAAGTAGGTCTTTTA
>DCTD01000047.1:1911-2759 GCA_002335355.1 Patescibacteria group bacterium UBA1449 | reverse complement strand
TTCGCCCACTTCTTCGGTTAATGCTGCCAAACATACCAGGGGCGGGTAATAACCGCCTCTGGATTCTACTTCGGCGGCAACTATTTTTTGCCATTCAGACAGGCTGGACAGATTATCAGTTTTCTTCATGGTACTGGTGACCCTTCTTTTATTTCGTTTTATCCCCAGTCAAATCTAATTCTCCCAATGCAAATGAATGTGGCCTATTTACAATACATCCGGTCTTAGGCATGTTTTTCTTATCTTCAGTTGTCGACCCCTTGATCAACCATGAAAGCATGTTTTTAACTACTTCTTCATTAGACATCAGTGTATCACTCTCTTTTTTTTCCTCTTCCCAGGGCTTAATCAATCCCAGACCATTGGCATTAAACAGGTACCCGTAAGCCAGTAACTGATGGGTGATTTCTCTTTGGTATTTTTCCAGTGAGCCTTGCGTTCTGTATTTGGCATCGATTATGATGTTTCCCTTATTAATTTTTATCCATATATCGGGGATTAAGAATGGCGAGATGGGAATATCCTCATTATTATCATTATCAAGAACTTTGTATTCTGGGTTATCTTTGAGGTTACTTTTTATTTTTTTATATCCAACATAGTCAACCAGGTTCCAAGTGCCATCTATATTTTCCGGCCGTTCCCTTACCAGAGCCCGGCAATAAAATTCAAAGAGCATTTGCATGTTAATATAATAGGGGACAATCTCTATGATTTTCTTGCTCCGTTCTTCACCGGTAAATTTCTGCACCAAACTAATATTCTTAATAATCATTTTGGCGTAGTTAATAGGCTTTTTATAATGTTTAAAAACACCGTTGAAGCGCAGTCCCTGGAAATCACGCTGG
>DCTD01000047.1:1331-1853 GCA_002335355.1 Patescibacteria group bacterium UBA1449 | reverse complement strand
TTTTAATATCTGGTTTTCCAGGCAGTTTATACTGAACTGCTGGTACTGGCAAAAGATTCGATCTTCGCGCCCGTGAACTACGTTGTGGCGTATATGCTGGTTAATTAATATTTTCCCTTTGATGCGCCCGGTCAGATTTTCGCGAACGGTTACTGATTGATAACGAATAGTTTTGCGGCATAGCTCATACAGGCTGTGCAGGTACAGATAAATTAGAAGGATTTTAAAGTCCTCGGCATATTCAGCTTCGATAGGTATTAACGGTTCATCATGTAGAAAAGCAAAGAGCTGGTTCTTCTCATCATCTTCCCCTTCCAGATAAGCCGAGCAGTCATCATCATCCAGAACTTTATCCAACATGGTTGCTACTGTACTTCCACTTCCTTCAAAACGAGGCTTGACAATAACACGAATGCCTGCCCCATCAAGGATGAAGCGCTCAGGTTCTTTATCTTTATCGCTTTTCCTTTTTAGCCACTGGGCACCGACGAAACTGGCGGCTTTCAGTTTTCCTTCTCTATC
>DCTD01000047.1:735-1240 GCA_002335355.1 Patescibacteria group bacterium UBA1449 | reverse complement strand
TTTTCTTGGTACTAAACTCTTGCCAATCTTTCGCTATAATAGGATCTATCGGTGCATCAATAACCTGTTTGCTACCATTATTATCCGACATATATTTTACTCCAGCAGCTTTCTATCTCACCTTTTATTTTATTAAAGGATTCTGAAAGATAAATGGGCTTATCTGTTGTATTGGTGGGGGAGGAAGTAGGGGATGTAGTGATTTTAAACTTTAAACAGGGGTTATTTATCAAGATGCCATCCTTAATGTACTCTTTGAGTACCGGGATGACCTGGTAGATGAATTTATGTTTTAATTCTGCATCAGATTTGGCCAGAAAATAAGTATGGCCTATCTGGACATCTTCGGCATAAAATTCCGGGTCCATATATCCATTACCATTAGTCTCATTCTTATCATTGCTTTCATCATTATCTTTTTTGCCAAACAAAGTGCTAACAGCATCGAATAATCTTAGAGCTTTTTCTTTTGGTGCATCTTGCTCTTTTTGATTTTTTATAACCT
>DCTD01000047.1:0-609 GCA_002335355.1 Patescibacteria group bacterium UBA1449 | reverse complement strand
TAATTTCATCGATGATAAGGACATGAAGGGGAGCTTTTCCAAGCTTTTCTTCGGCACCATCTTCTTTCCTGCGCGCTTCTGCCTTTAGTTGTTGATACTTTTCTATTAACTTATTCAATTTAATTGGATTATTATAGTTTAGCTCTAATGCACTCTTCATTGCACGTTCTGCCATTTTGCCCAGTATTTTATCAACCGTTTCATAAGTAATTCTACCACTTGGGTTTTTTACCTCAATGCCGCGTACGAAATCTTCGTAGTTATAAGAAGGGTGAAACTGGACGATGTCGCATTTATCCCCATTAATTGTTGCCTTGCCATTCAAATCTTGAAGATAGTTTCCGATCTGCTCGATCTGCTGATCATCGACTGGTTTTCCCGGTTGTATTTTCAGGTTTATTAAGCAATTTGCGATGCGTTTGGCGGAGTAGGTTTTGCTGGTTCCTGGAGGGCCAGTCAGGATAATCTGGCGTGACCACCCGTTAAGCAGTATTTTAACCGCTTCGATTTCTTTTTCAATCAGAGTATTTTCTTGTTCTCCATTGTTAGTCATAAAATTCCCTCTCCCTTATTGCTTACTTTTTTAAACTACCTTCTGGCCACTTCGAT
>DCTD01000034.1:13632-14498 GCA_002335355.1 Patescibacteria group bacterium UBA1449 | reverse complement strand
TAATGCAACCATTGAACGGGTAGTAGTCAAAGATACCCTGCCAAACTTGATCCATTGGGCTTCAGGCGGCAACTATCATAGCGATACCCGAATTGTTGAATTTGAGATTACTGATTTACAACCAGGTGAGACTGAAACCCGGACCATTACTACTAATGTTATTGGTGAAAGTGACTTACCAGCCGGTATTACCTGTATTACTAACAGAGTGAACGTAACTGCTCATGACAGTGGAGAAGATGCTGATACGGCAACATTCTGTATTAGAAAAGGGGAGGTAGGAAAACCAGTGCTTGGGATTACCACTTTGCCTTCAACAGGCTCAAGTTTACCTGCTTTAGTTATCTTTGAAATCTTGGCATTTATAATTCTGGGTGGAGCATACATCTACGTGGCTCGCAGCTATCGACGGTAACATAAAGAACAGACACAATTGATTATCAAAATCCCGCTGCGAAGCGGGATTTTTGGTTAATATGCTTCATGCCTGAGAATATACAGAAGTAATTGTGTTCATGTTATGAAACATAGACAGAGAAAAGGGTAGTTATCTGCCTTTTTCTCTGTCTTAAGGACAGGCTTAAGAACGAATGGTAGAAACACTGCTTTTACCGGGAGTTTTTAGGCTAGCTCATTAACANNGCACTCAGAGTGGTAAGACATCGAGCCTTGCTAATATTCTCTTGTTGCTTGGTGGAAGGAGAAAACGGTGTAAAGAATGCACTGTCACTTTAGTAGTTCAGCTAACTGTAGGAGATCTATTCTTCGAACACAGATTACTATCGCACAAAAGGAGGAATATTTTCATGAACGGAACCAAGGCATTTGCGAGAGTTTTGAATGTGGTAGGAGGTATCCTCGTTGCC
>DCTD01000034.1:0-13609 GCA_002335355.1 Patescibacteria group bacterium UBA1449 | reverse complement strand
TATCCTGATTCTGGGGATCATTCTTCTCCTTGTCGGTACAATTCTGGGTAGATCCAGGCAAGCTACTGAAAGGGATACGGTTTGCTATCCACCCGACAGATACGATCATCCTCGCGAAAGGTATGCGCCAGTAGACCGTGAAGAGGTGATTGTAGAACAAGAGGTGGTAACTAAAGATGATCCCGATACTGAGGTGGTAGATGACCGAGTTCGAAAGGAAAGGACTGAACGATCATCAGAATCATATCGCGATTCTCCGTCGTAGTCTTGTAAGTCAAGTGACGAGACAACACCATCCCGTTATTTGAACGCATATCACTGTCATGAGTTAGGAGGGCTACAGTCATGGATGAAGTCGCAAACTTCACACCGATTATAAAAGTGGTAGGAGGTATCCTCGTTGCCATCGCTTTGCTCATAATGCTAGCAAGTTTTCTGCTAGGCCTCACAACCCGACTGATCCTTGTTGGGTTTGAGTGGTGGGTCTGGCTTATCCTGATTCTGGGGATCATTCTCCTCGCTTTGGGTTATGCTCTCTCAGGGAGACGGCATGAAGAAGAAGAGGAACGAGATATTAGGAGTAGAACCAGCCGCTTTGCGGCACAAAGACGACCGCACACCTCAGTAGTTCACGAGAAAGTGGTGGTTGAACCAATAAGAGAGGTGGTGGTTGAACAAACAAAAGAGGTTGAAGTCGAGCCCAGTTCGCCTGACTGGATGAAAGCCAGACGCAAAGAGAAAGAACCCAGACAACCGGAAACAACAGAGGTGGTAATTGAACCAACAGAAACAGTCGAACACCATCCACCTCGTTGGGAAGCTAGACGTAAAGAGAAAGAACCCCGGCTGGAGGAGATGTCGTCCAGACCAGTAGTTGAACCCCGGCCACGGAATGTCAATGAAGACATTGATGAAGAGGAAGAGGTTGTTCTCATACCTGTGGATAGATCGGGCTGTAGCGGTATTCTGGCGCGAATTCTTGGTCCCTGGGTTATCACTTCCCACCGGAAAACCACCGGGAAACGGAGGGTTGATGACGATCCAAACCTGATCAGATGAGAATGCTTATCCAAGCATGAAGATACCAGAATTATGGATCAAAGGAGTATGAGTGCCCGGCGCTGCAGCATAGAAGTCTGTTAACAACAGAACCACTTTTATGCTTGCAGCGCCATTGGACCAAATACGTAAAGCGCATAAATGAATAAATTGTAAACAGTAAAAAAATAGATATAGTTTTTATTCTAAATCAATCAGTTAAAGGGATAGTAGAGCAGCCTACAACAAGATGACTTCATACATAGTTATTTCTAAAACTTAACGTGTTTCTAACAAACTTACCTGTACCATAAGGAGAACAAGTCCTGTTTTATATGTTTACTTATGTTGACAATGAAAGGTGATTAAAATCCCATAATATTGACAATAAGGCTCTATAGTGCTAGAATTTTAGAAAATTTTGAAAGTTAACATGGTTTTTTATGTAGTGGGTTAAGAACAGGATCAAAGATGCTTTGGATCTTGTTCTCTATCCGCTATGGGTAGACTCCTTATTTAAATCTAAGGCAGCCGGTTGCGGCTTGTTTATGTGGTTTTTAAGGAGGCTCTTTAACAAGGCATACAGAAAAAACGTAAAACTTAAACCTCATAAGTCAAAGAAATAATATCTTTGGTATGAGAACTTTGGGGAAAACTTTTCCTGCAAAAGACTGGGCGGTAACGGGGAACTAGGCTGGTTACTAGTTTTTAGTTGGTGGTTCTAGGTTGCTCAAACAGTAAACCATGACCTGTTATGTTACAACAAACTACTTACTAGTATCGGTTTTCGGTTTCCGCTCAGTAAATGAGCAGAAAAGAGGAGGAGAAAGTGGATCCGCAAAGCGTCCTTGGTGGCATGACATGCATGCTAGTGTTTCTAGTTGGGATACTGGCATGGAAACGGGAGCTATCTCTGACGGTCATCTTAGGGGGAATTACCCTGCTGAGCGTAAGCTGGGTAACCACAATATTTTGGCCGGCGCTCGAGTATTCCAAAAAGCAGTTTGGGGAACAGACGGTCTTGCTCAGCGGGATCGTCTTGACTGCAGGCATCTTTTCAGCAGGTTACTTGCTGAAAAGTCCAGGGAGAAGTGAAGGAGGTGGTTGATCGTTATCGTTACTGTTGGCAGTAGCCAGTCATAGCTAAGAAAAGGAGAAAGGGAGATGAGCGAATACTTTATGGGTGTGGGCACGATGGTCGTGCTTTTCCTGGTGGGAGTGCTTCTAAAACCTCGGTTGCAGGAGAAAATCGAATGGCGAAAGCTGTTCTCTGTTCCCAACATCATGGTGGTTTTGGGTTTAGCCATGATAGCGCGACCTGTCTGGGTCATAGGCAGCGTAGTGCGGCGGATGTTGCAGATGAACCCGGTTCACCTGGAGTGGTGGGTGTACGCATTGCTCTTGGGCGGTATCACCTTAATCGCCACCAGCTTCTTGATGAGAAGAGTTAAGAAAGGAGAAGTCAAGACGGAAAAAACGGCAACTACAGAAAAGATCTCGTTAGTCGGCTCCATAGACTAGGAAGGAGAGTAAGATGAAGTGGATTTTGGCTCTGTTCTTGATTACCCTAGTGGCTGTTACCGCTGCATGTGAGGATGGAGTGCTCCCTGGGGCGGATTTTCGGACGCCGATCCCTGGAGCACCGACTCAAACGGCGACACCGACAGTGACCCCCGCGCCTCGTGTGGCTACGGCAACATTCACACCTGGTGTGGTGGTTGTCCCGCCGCCAGTAGTTGTTACTGCAACTCCCGGTGTGGTGGTTGTCCCGCCTCCTGTAGTAGTGCCTCCACCTGGTGTTGTTACTGCTACGCCTGTTCCTGGGGTTGTTATTGGTCCACCGGTGGTGGTTGCAACTCCTGTACCAGGGGTGGTGTCAGGGCAGCCAGTCCTGCAACAACCAGGCTGTTTCTTCATACCCAGTACTGGGTATGACAGGCCACCTCAGCCGCAAGTCGGGCACCCGACAGTGTACCTGGAAACGGGTGTAAACGACAGAACGCGGTGTTATACCGTGGAGCTCAAACAGGGCTTTACGGCCATCATCGGCGGACTTGTCGTTGATGGGGTAAACCGCGGTGTCTACAAGGCGGTCGCCGGACCAGCCGTGTTCACAACTCGGATCACGGACGGATTCCTGGCGATCACGGTTGAGGATTGGGCCGAACGAGAGTTCGTGTTCAGAGTCAACCAGGCGGTTGAGTTCGGCTGGGCACATGAGGTTATTCAGCCTCTACCCGGTTGGACCTTACCAGGAATACGGGGTGGAATCCAAGTTAGCCTCGGAGGTCAAGGTACTCAGGGATTTGGAACAGGCAGACGTCAAGAAACCGGTCAAAACCGGAGTCTGCGGTTCCCAGCCGGAGCTGAGGTCTACGGGTGGAGTATTGTTCTAGACACAGGCTTNNATGGGGGACAATGCTACACGCCCTCGGCTCCAAGTGCCGGCACGGTAACTTCAGGGGTCATTTGGCCAAATCCGGATGAAATTCCAGCGGCAGCTAAAGCCAATGGAATGAAGAACCGGGTCTATAGGGGCGGACCCAAGGTGATGGCGCTGCCTCTTTCTGTCTTTTCGGCAATGTCCGGAAGAGAACGCGAGGTGAGTGGAGTTAACAAAGAAGGTGTCTTCTACCCAGGAGATACCGTCTACGCCCAGATCATCACCTTGNNACGCGCCTACTGCAGGCTCGTTCTTCAACGGAGTACGTAATCCCTGGCCCGAGGAACTGCCGGCTCGATCGCAGATGAAAATCTTCGATTTAAACCAGCCGGTTCTCTCGAAAACAACTACTTCCCAAGGGCCGCGACAACGCGAGGTGAGCGGACCGAACCAGGAGCGTATCTTCTACCCAGGAGATACTGTCTACGCCCAGATCATCACCTTGGCGGATGGTCGCTCCTGCTGGATTGATCAGTGCTACCTAGAGAACGCGCCTACTGCAGGCTCGTTCTACAACGGAGTACGTAATCCAGATCCAGCTGAGGTACCGGAGAGGTCTCAACTCAAGATCTTTGATCTGAGTCAGCCTATTCCCACAAAAGCGACTACCTCTCAGGTACAGCGACAACGAGTTGCCACTGGGCAAAACCAGACGGCACGGTTTATCGCTGGTGACACTGTCTGGGGCAGTGAGATTGTCCTGGATGACGGCAGGGTGTGCAGTGGAAACTGCTATCTTCCGTCTACTCCTGGAGCCGGTACGGTCAGGACCGGGGTAATCAACCCTTGGTCTGGTGAAGTACCGGCAAGTACTCCAACCTGGGATCCCAACGTCCAAACCCGACCCCGCTGGGAGTCTAGCCCCGGGCAACTCCTTGGCTTTCGCCAGGGGGATGCTGTCTGGGCCCGTTGGATCCAGTTGGATGGAGGCCGTGTCTGCGACGATTCGTCCGGCTGTTACATGGCCTCAGCTCCCGAAAGTGGGATTTTACGGGATGGTGTCACCAATCCGTTTCCCGGAGAGGTGCCCCGTGAGAAGCTCACGTACCCGTGGCCGTAGCAATTTCTGTGTGCCGATTGAGGTAGCATTAAGGAGAGCGATAATGCTCGTTTGTACTTATGCTGCCTCTTATGGGTGCTGTGTCGAAGCTTTCGATCATACCTCACTGTTACAGTGAGACTATGAATGAAGCCAAGACGCAGCACCCGAATACCTTTGAACTGATATCATCTTTTGTTGTCGGTTGAACGGTATTGGAAATTGTAAAAAAACTAACATGAACAAAACACAGCAACCACTCGTATCAATCTTTATGCCGGTCTATAACTCGGAGCGGTTTTTGTTGGAAACGTATAAGAGTATTCAACAGCAGTCATATACAAACTGGGAGTTGATTGCCGTTGACGACTGGTCAACGGATTACTCTTGGAAACTCCTGGAAAAAATCGCTCAGAAAGATAAACGGGTGACTATCTACCGTAATGGTCGACATCGAGGGGTAGCAGGCGCTGCTAATCTGGCATTAAAACGGGCTAAAGGTAGCTATGTTGCTCGGATGGATGCTGATGATTTGATGCATCCCCAGCGGTTGGCTAAACAGGTCCAATTTATGGAAACCCACCCAGATGTGGTGGTGGTTGGGACGCAATGTAAGCTGATTAATGCTGACGGTAAAAAGATAGGCAGCAAGACGTTCCCGGTTAAACATGAGGCCATTTACCGGATGATTTTTAAGTCAATTCCTATTCAACAACCTTCCATGATGGTTAATGTGCAGAAATTACCCCGTGGATATCGTTGGTATAAAGATAGTCAGCAAACTGCTGAGGAAGTTGATTTCATTTTTCGGGTGTTTGAAATGGGAACTNNAGCCTACCGAATTCATGGTAAGAATACTTCACTTATGGATCCAAAAAAGACATTTTACCAAACAGTGAGAAGTCGGTTT
Organism: Patescibacteria group bacterium UBA1449; assembly: GCA_002335355.1. Lineage (GTDB taxonomy): Bacteria > Patescibacteriota > Microgenomatia > UBA1400 > UBA1449 > UBA1449. Next base: position 8,179 of record DCTD01000034.1, on the reverse strand, counting down.
AAGGCGATCCGCGACTACGGGTATCAACCGTGTATGATTGATGTCCTAGTGACGCTGGCACAAGTAGTTGTTGTTACTCTTTTACCTAAAGCCTGGATCTATCCAGTCTATAGGTTTATTCGTTCATTTTCAGTAACCAATATTAAACAGATCTGTTTATCTGCTGTAAAACGTTGGCATAACGGTAGCCGTTATTCATTAATTACTAGAGTACAGTATGCTTTTAACTTACTGTCAGAAAAGGAGTAATTATGAAATCAACAATATTTTTCATTCTTAACTTACTACTCGTTGTTGTTCTAGCCGGAATAGGGTATTTTGCGATTACGCTTTGGGAGCGACAAATTCAGTACTCAGCCATTCAGGACTGTTTGCACACAGGTCAGGTAACCTTTCAAACTGCTGATGGGGCAACAGTAACACAACCAAGTCAAGAGTGGTATGACATTTGTATGCAAGATAAAAGAATGTAACGTAGTTAACTTAGGTAAGTATTATGTAAGCGCTACTCAGAAAGTAGCGCTTTTAGTAAGAGATGCTAGACCTAGTTTATACAATAGTTTTATGAGGTTCCTTTCCAACCTTACTACCAAATTATTCCTCCCAATCTTTATCATAACGCTTTTTTGGGGCTTGATTATGATAACCAATTACGTACCTGGAACATGGTTAACGGGTTGGGATAATCTTCATCCTGAGTTTAACTTTAGCGCCAATATTCAACGGTCGTTAGAAGCAGCTTGGCAGGAGTATCAAGGAGTTGGATTACTTGGTGGGATGGGACACGCTTCAGACTTAGTACGGCAAGTATTCCTTTGGGTGGTTTCATGGTTTTTACCAGACTCCTGGCTTCGTTACAGTTGGCACTTTTTAATGATGTTGCTAGGTTCTATTGGAGTATTTACATTTATTACTCACATTCTCAGAAAGCTAACATCTGATTGTAACGTAAGTATTACTACTAGTTTAGCTGCTCTTGGTGGCGCTTTATTTTACTTACTTAACATGGGGACTATTCAGAACTTTTATGTCCCATTTGAACCATTCTCAACCTTTTATGGCTTTCTTCCATGGTTGCTTCTATGGTTGTTACGCTTCTGGGAAACCGGAGCCAAACGTGACTTGGTTGGTTTTGTAATCACCAGTATTCTTGCCACACCGATGGGCTATGTTCAAACAGTGTTTGTGGTTTACGCCATGGTAGTTGCAGTGTTTTACTTTGAACGTTTGGTTCGGGAATGGATGAGTAAAGGTGTTGTGTATGTGGTGCCAAACAAGGAAATGAACTGGCTGATTCAAGTCAAAACAGCACTTACTATCAAACTGTCTAGATTAAAGTCAGTTACTCTGCCTTTAATCTTGGCTTTAGCTGTGAACGCTTTTTGGCTTTTTCCGGTTGTTTACTTTAGCTTGACTCATTCAGATGTTACCTTGAATGCAAAAGGAAATCAGTTATCAACAGAAGAGACAATTCAGCGCAACCAAGCATATGGTCAAATTCAGGATGCGTTATTATTAAAAGGGTACTGGTTTGATTACGCTGATTTCGATGAAAATGGTGCCTTTGTCTATCTCCTTACTCCGTGGAGAGAGCATATGTCCAGGTTTCCAGTTGCCCTGATTAGTTCCTGTTTTGTTGCCTTTATTCTTTTTGGCATCTGGTGTTGTTACTCTAAAAAAGTTTTATGGCGTTGGAGTCTTATTAGTCTCTTTTTTATATCAGTTATCATGCTTATGGGGGATAATCCCCCGTTTGGATTGATCATCCGTTTTTTCAGAGATAACGTACCCTTGTTTGAACAAATGTTCCGCTCTCCGTTCACCAAGTGGGTAGTACCCGCAAGTTTTATCTATGCAATCTTTTTTGCTATTGGGTGTGCAGGAGTTCTGGATTATGTAAAGCAGCGATCGCATAAGTCTTGGGTCGCCTTTGTATTTCTTGGAAGTATCGTTTTTTTACTGATTGTTCAAGCATGGCCAGCTTTTAGAGGAAACTATATATACTTTCGTGTCAAACAAACTATACCAGTAGATTACTTTCAACTCTTCGACTATTTCAAGCTTCAAGACAAAAGTTCACGGATTGCCAACTTACCACAACATTCATTTTGGGGTTGGCAGTGGAACCAATGGCCACAATCCTATGGTAAACGGTACCGTGGCTCAGGGTTTCTTTGGTATGGAATTGAACAACCTATTCTTGACCGGGCTTTTGATGTTTGGAGTGTTCAGAATGAGCAATACTTTTGGGAAATCATTCGGGCACTTAACACTCAAGATGTTAGTCTCTTTAACCAGGTCATTGATAAGTATGATGTTGATTGGTTGATTCTTGATACCTCTGTTGTCAATCGGAATCAATCCAAACCTTTTGATTACGAGAAGATGAAAGACTTTTTGCAATACTCTTCCTTAGTAGCTTTAGATGAGCAATTTGGTACCATATACGTCTACCGAGTCTTTCAACCGGAGAAAAAACGGCAGTATGTTTCTTTGGTCGGTAACCTCACTTATGTTTCTAACCAGTTTATTCATAGTTGGGAGGATAGGGCATTTCAGGAGTATGGGGAATATGCGTCAAGTGAAAATGGAAAAGCAGTTGAAGCTATTTATCCCTTTCCGTCACTTTTTACTAACCGTTTACAACAAGATATTGAGTTTGATATTCAAGAAANNAGAAACACATACCTCTCTTCTTCTTTCAGCCCGTCCAGATAATTCTGCTTTAAAAGAAGATAGTTCCTCATGGAATGTATCTATTCCCAACTATATAACACATTCTCGGTATGTTCCCACTCGAGTATCGATGAAACAAGAAAAGGATCAGATTACTGTTACTTTTTCCTATCAACTACCATCAGTTAGTGTCGGGGATAGAGTAGCAACAATTGCTCCAGAACATGAAGTGCGACTCAGTGCAAAACACTGTCAAAAGCAACCATGTGTTATTAAGATCAACAACCAGGATGTGCTTGAAAACAACACTAATCAACCAGTGTTGCTATATGTATTAAGACCAAACTTGGTGGGTCTGTATGCGCCTCAAGTTGGGGCGTACGTCGATTATCAAGAAGTAAATCTTCTTGAACAACAAGAACAGTTTACGTACCCAGAAATAGAGGTTAAAAAAGGTGAAGTGCTCTCAGTATCTATACCAAAAGTAATGTACCCAACTCAGACAACCTTTACTGAGACTATCAGCCATAAAGCCCACAACTGTCAGATAAAAAGTTCTAACAGTGTATATGAAAAGAGAAAAGGCATTAGTGACAGCAATGTTGTCACATACCGTGCTCGTCATGCGTCAAGTTGTGACTACTTTCCACTATCTGGATTACCTCATGACCAGTCATATATTGTAAAGATTGTGGCTCGTAACGTAGCTGGCATGCCGCTTCGTGTTGGAATTCAAAATCCTACTCAACGACGGTCTGAGTTAGATACACTTCTGACTGATCAAACACAGTTTACCAGTAATTGGTTGATTATCCCTGAAACTGAGCAGTTTAACGAAGATTATATGGTTTTTTTGGATACCGTATCGTACGGGTATGAGTATGCAGAAAATCAGGTTAAGAATGTAGAATTATGGCTTTTCCCTTATCAATTTATTCAATCAGTAAAGTACATCCAATCCCGTTCTGTTAACCCTGTTCAAGTCCAGTATCTAGATACCTATACAGTTGAGAAGAAAGGGTTGTGGTTTTACAAAGTTGTACCTCAATCAGTAGNNTGATGATGGATGGAGAGCTATTAGTTGGGGTGAGCAGGGATTTTTAACGTTACCTCATATTAAAATCAGTAACTGGGCAAATGGCTGGGTGATCTTGCCCGGGGTGAATACAGTATATCTGATCTACTGGCCGCAGCTACTAGAACTTATTGGACTTGGGCTATTGGTTGCCACAGGAGTATGGCTGGGACTAAAGAAGTCGAAGTGATCGATTTCCCTCAATGGTATGTAGATGGTGTACTCTTCTTATCACACCCAAAAAAGTAAAAGGGGACCTGTTCGCCAGAGGATTAGATATGAAACACGATTGAATAAGTCAGGAGATGTTGTCGAACTCTCAGGCGGAGGAGGAGGGATTTGAACCNNCGGTTTAGCAAACCGCTGCAATTGACCGCTATGCGACTCCTCCAGGTGCCTGCCTATTATACTAGATAATTGCTTTCTTTTGGGTAGGCAATCTACGCAAACATCATATCCTACCACTTATTGCCACAAATGATCAATACAGCAGCGTAGTGACTTGATGAGTCTTTAACAAGATCGTTTCTAATCTTTTCAAACGTAGAGGTGAAGCTAAAAGATAAGTGAGTTGCAGAAATATTTATATAATGAGTTAATCGAATGCTTTTTATAGAAAAAAGAGTACGAATAATCCATCGCTAAACAGAATATAAACCGAAACAACAATAATCGCAATAATAACACTATATACATAAAATGAGTAAATAAATAATTTTAGTTAACAACCAATAAATTGATTAAAAAGTCTACTTTTTAGCCCGAGAAATAAATCCGAAAGAGAGCATACGTTATAGGATTGACAACGAAGAAATAGTGTGTTAAACTATGAAATACGTCACGAAAAAGTGGAATCAGAACTGGAAGAACCCTAAAATCAAAAAAGAAAGCATTACTATCGATCCTTTATATTCTACCAGGCAGCAGAACGTGGACGAGTAGCAATGCTCTCTTAAAGACGGGTTTCTTTATAAGGACAGGAATAAAGAAAACCTTAGCATAAACATAGCAGATACTGACACTAGTGTCAAGTAGTGGTGGCGTTGGAAAGCGTTTTTTAGAGCAGAAACTGGTGCCATCGGTATTGTAATAGGGATTCGAGAGTAGGGCAGGCTTTCGAATCCCGATTAGAATACCAGATAGTCCTGTTTGACAAACCGAAATTAAATGTGTTACGCTAACTACGTTATTCCTCGTACACGTGCATTTTTCAAAATTCCAATAATAAAGAACTTAAGATACGTGCTACACAACACTGAGACAAAATGCGTTATTCCATTCATTCATCTGTCATGAGAATATCACTTGAAACAAGTAAGAGATAGGCGTTTGGTTAGAAACATACGGTACTAAAGTCTGACTATCTACATTCAATGCAACAATCAAATCAGTTGTTACTATTATTATTAACTTCACTACTCTAAGAAAGGGTACGTATGTCTGCAAAACCCACGTCAGATGCTTCTGGACTATCTGACCAACCAACATTAACATCCAGTATTTCTATTGAAGATATTGACCAACTTATTGGTGAGCAACCAGTTCCCTCTAAAGCGGCTCCAAGTTATGATCCCTTGGCTGACCGGCAGTTTGATGGAGTTGTTGACAACCGAGTTATTCCGGATGCCGGAGTGCCCACTGAAGAAGTTGAAGGTGTTTTGGACTTAGAATTTAATGGTCATGGTTTGCTGCGGCCAAACTTTGCTCCCTCTGATAAAGACATCTATATCTCAACCAGCCAGATCAGACGGTTTAAACTCCGTCCGGGAGATTTGGTTAAAGGTCCAGCTCGTCGTCCAAAAGAATCTGAGCGGTACTGGGGACTGTTAAAAGTCACTGAAATTGACGGTATTAAGGTAGAGAAGATTAACGAGCGAGTTCATTTTGACCGTTTAACTCCTGTGTACCCGGATCGTCAGTTTGTCTTGCAGACAGAACCCTCGATTCTAGCCACTCGTTTAATTGACTTAGTAGCGCCCATTGGTCGGGGTCAAAGAGGCTTGATTGTGTCTCCCCCAAAAGCCGGAAAAACCACCATCATGAAGCAAATAGCAAATGGGATTACCACGAATTATCCTGATGTTCATTTGATGGCTGTTTTAGTGGGTGAGCGGCCTGAAGAAGTTACTGATATTGCCCGATCCATTAAAGGTGAAGTCGCTGCTTCCAACTTTGATGAACCACCTGAACGACAGGTTAAAGTGGCTGAATTAGCTCTGGAACGGGCTAAACGCTTGGTTGAATTGGGAACCCATGTAGTCATTTTACTTGACTCCATTACCCGGTTAGCCAGAGCCTACAACTTAGCTATCCCAACGTCTGGAAGAACGCTATCGGGTGGTTTTGATCCGGCAGCTTTGTATCCACCAAAACGCTTTTTTGGAGCTGCCCGTAACNNCGAGGGAAAAAAGACAGGTTCTTTAACCATCATCGGAACAGCTCTGGTCGATACCGGATCTCGCATGGATGACTTAATTTACGAAGAGTTTAAGGGTACCGGTAACATGGAACTCCATCTCGATCGTAAGTTAGCTGAGCGGCGGATTTACCCAGCTATTGATGTTCAAAAATCCGGAACTCGTCAGGATCGCTTACTCTTTGATCCAAAGACCTACGAAAGGATTAAAACACTGATTACGATGATTGATATGTTGGGAGCAACTGAACGGACTGAAATCTTACTGGAACGGTTGGCGAAAACTAAGAATAATGCAGAATTTTTAGAAAACTTAGGCAAATCGTAATTTTTATTACTGTTTACATGAGTTTAATGAAGGCGGCTGTTTACAGCCGCCTTTTTATTTTTCAACTACTTTTTGCAGTGTTTTAGTCGTGTTGTATTAGCTACGATCTGGTTTGACAAGCACTTTCCGGCATATTAGAATGTGAAACTGTGAGTGTAAAGACGGTGATCTGTAAGGATCACCTTTCTTGCCGTTGTTCTACGTATATCTTTGCGTAAAGACGCAGTCCCGGTTGGTTAGTTGCCAACTGTCTACCCTAAAGGGTAATGAAACTCATATCCTGCCACTAATTGGATATATTGAGAATATGAAAAAACCACCTCTGCCACTTCTTGAACCGGTTACTGCTTACTTTGATAACCTTTATCACTTTTTTACTGCCTTATCTTCATATATTAACTTGCGATTGTTCTTTTCTTTTTACCGGTTTGAAAAAGCCAAACATGTTGTGGTGGGTGGGCTTACAACTAAACGGGGTAAGTATGTCAGACCCTTTCTCCATAGTTCGATGACAGGGTTGTTTCTGGTTGGTCTAGCAGTGGCTCCACTGGTTAGAGATGCTTTGCCGGTAGAAAATCCATCATTAAATGAGGGGGTAGGGGGAGTCATTCTTGGGCAAACGGTAGCAGCTCAGGAATCAGCCATGACTACGCTGGAGTCAGTTAAGCCACGGGATACTATTATTACCTATACTGTGCAAAAAGGAGAGACACTGTCGGCAATTGCCAAAAAGTACAACTTGTCTACTGATACGCTACGTTGGCAGAATAACCTCAAATCTAATGATGATATTGCCGAGGGGCAACAACTGGAGATTCCGCCGGTTGATGGTATCGTTCACAAAGTCAAACGAGGGGACACAATTTATTCAATTGCCAAAAAATACAGTGTTGATCCGCAGGTGATTGTTAACTGGCCGTTTAACACCTACACTGATGATGAAAACTTCGGCCTGGCAGTTGGTCAACTCTTAGTAGTCCCTGATGGGGTTAAACCGAAAGAACGGATTACTGAACCCAACAACAATGCCTACATTGCCGGACGGCAAACACCTAATGCTGGCTCGGTGGCGCCATCTGGCAGTTTTGCCTGGCCGACTGGCGGTGCTATTTCCCAACGGTTTGTCTGGTACCACACAGGACTTGATATTGCTAACTCAGCTGCTCCTGACATTGTTGCTGCCGATGCTGGGACCATTGTTATTGCCGGATGGCCTGACAACATTGGTTATGGTAACCGAGTTCTTATTGATCATGGCAATGGTTTTTCAACCTTGTATGCTCACATGTCGGCTATCTATGTTAAACCCGGCCAAACCGTTAACCGGGGTGATGCTATCGGAAAGATGGGTTCAACGGGCCGGTCAACCGGTACCCACTTACACTTTGAGATCCGGACTGCTCAAGGTAACGTTGATCCGTTAAGCTACTTGAAGTAACACTCCGTATTGCACCTGGACTTGGAAATCCGCTACCATGGACTTGATTTCTTTAGAGAACTGACATATCAGTCATGGTATGAAAAAATCATCACATTCTTTACCTTACACCTACATAGTTGTTTTACTACTTGTCGGTTTAATTGTTTTTTCTCCATCACTAGTAAATGGCTTTGTCTGGGATGATGAAGAACAGGTTGTCAATAACCCAGCTGTTCATTCACTGACGAATATTCCCTCACTGTT
>DCTD01000109.1:12695-19851 GCA_002335355.1 Patescibacteria group bacterium UBA1449 | reverse complement strand
TAAATTGAATTTTATCATTAATTAATCCGATATTAGTAAGTGTTTGTCCGTTTAGCCAATCACTAACACCTCGCTGTGTCTCTCTAATAATCTTAATAGCTAACTCTGGGTTGTTAATTAAGTTGGCTCCGGCACTATGTTTAATGATGTTGTTAGCTGGACATCCCATATTGATATCAATGCCGTCAAATCCCATTTCACATACCATATGGGCCACTTTGTAAAAGTACTCAGGTTTTGATCCTACAAGCTGAGCAATAACAGGCCGCTGATTTTCACTGAACTTCATGGGGTTAAGAACTTCAGTTTTTCCATGCCACAACCCCTCAACGTGTAAAAACTCAGTGAATATGACATCAGGGTGTCCAATTTGGGCTGTAACTTGTCTAAATGCAACATCAGTCACCCCATCCATAGGGGCTAATCCGATGATCGGTTTCTTAAGAGTTTGCCAAATGTTCATGGATGTATTATATCGAAAGTGAGGAAGCAATTGTTTGCAACAAATCTTTTTTGGTAATGATTGACATTGGCGTATTGTTATTGTCCACAATAACCAGGCTTCCGATGTTATGTTTATCCATGAGGTTAACTGCTTGATAAAACGTGGGAATACGGTTAACAGTGATCACATAGTTTTTCATGTAGTCTTTGATTGGAACATCGTTGTATTGTTGCTTTTCACCAACTCGATCATACTTTCCAAGTGAGTTAATTGGTTCAATAATTTTCTTAAGATCGTGTTGGGTGATGATACCTACCAGGTGGTTTTCTTGATTAACTACTGGTAATTTTGATATCTTCTCTCTGTTCATTAAGGCAATTGCTTGTGATATTACCATGGTTTCTTTACCGGTAACTAAAGGGCGATTTGAAAAAAGTATCCTACTAGTTCCATTGAGGAGATGATGGTCAGCAATGTACTTAAATAAACGTTTGACAGATGCTACTCCGATAAACTCATCTCGTTCAAATACCGGTAAATAGTAAATCTTGCTTTGAATCATATGCTGTGCAGTATTGGTAAGAGAAGTTGATGGAGATAGTTTCGGAGGCATCCGTACACATGTCTTTAACCGGCTTGAGGGCTTAAGTGAGCGTTCTTGAAAAATGTAGTATGGGCTAATAACTCCGATAAATTTGTCCTTGTCAAACACGAAAGCGGCATCTTGGCTACTTGTTAGTTTTGATAGTACTTGAGACAGTGTTTGGGAAGCTTGAAAGCGGATTTTGTTCTCAGTCTTGAGAATATCGGCAACAGTATGCTGTTGAGAAGCTTCAGTTAAAGCCATGCATAACTACTTTATCATTGCTTTATGAATATTTTCTGAAGCTTATTGATTCCATTGTTTTAGATACGGAAGCATTTTTTCTAATGCTTGAGCTCGGTGGCTTAACTGAGCTTTTATGTAGTCAGGGAGAACTCCAAACGTTGTTGAATAACCCTGAGGGATAAAAATTGGATCATAACCAAACCCACGGTCTCCATCACTTTGCGGGGCAATTGTTCCCTCGCAGACTCCAATAGTAGTTTGATTAACTGAAGTGGTTGGATCATAAAAAACCAAGGCACAAATATAGCGGGCGGTTCTCTTACTTGTGGGAACATTTTTCAGTAATGTTAAGATATGCTGGTTCCTGTCTTCATCACTTCCTGGGAAAAACCGTTTAGAGTGAACTCCAGGGTCTCCGTTTAGGGCATCTATAACTAGCCCTGAATCATCGACTAGGGTTGGCAAACCTGTTTTTTCTGCCCACCCTTTAGCTTTTTGTAACGCATTTTCTTCAAATGTGTCTCCCGTTTCTGGAATATCATCGATAATGTTACACGTTAAGGGAGTTTCAATGCCAATAGGTAGTGGCTTTAGTGCTTGAGTAAATTCACGAATCTTCCCCTCGTTAGTTGTTCCTAGAAATATTGTTTTCATAGTTATTTAATGAGCTGTTTTAAGACATCAATGTTTTGTTTATCCGGGCCTTGGTTATCATATCCTGGCACCTCAAGAATGAATGGTTTATCACTTAGTTTCGGATGGTTTAGCAAATGCGAAAATGACTGAATTCCCAATTCTCCTTTACCAATATTCTCATGCAGATCTCTTCCAGTGTTTAATGCTGCTTTAGAATCATTAACGTGGAGCACCACAACTGAACTTAGACCAACTGTTTTTTCAATAATCGTAACAAAACTATCTACCTGTTCAACAGTTCTCAAGTCATACCCAGCAGCCAGANNGTTGTTTATTTTATGCATAATTTCTGCGATTTCTTCCATAGTACTGCCAAGTTTTTTACTGCTGGCTGAATTTTCTAAAATGAGCAGGGTATCATCAGGGGTTTCTGAGAGTACCTTTTTGGCTGCGTTTACTACTTTACGAATACCCTGACGAGGATCAGTGTCTTTTGGCGCACCAATATGAAACATTGCTCCTTTAAGCCCCAGCTGGGAGCAAACACGGAGTTCATCAATGACAGTAGTAATTGATTTTTGGGCAATATCCTCATCAGGACTGGCTAAGTTGACTAAGTATTTGATATGGGCAAAACTTGGTTCCATATCATTATCTTTTAATGCTTGTTTAAAGAGAATAGCTATCTTAAGGTCAACTGGAGATACTTTCCACATTCGAGGCGAAGAAGTGAAGATCTGAAAGCATTGGGCTCCAATACGGATTGCGTTACTAAAAGCGTTTAACAAACCACCACTCGTTGAAACATGAGCTCCAATTTTCATAGGCGTTTAATTGTGAATTCTGTTTGTACTAAGTTGCACTATTATGGCGATAAATCCAAGACTACACAACCCCAATCCTGATACTGTCCAAGTATGGGTTAGCTTTTCAAAAAACAGCAGAACAATCTTAGTTTGGATAAGCTGCCAGGGAGAATTACACTGTGAAGTTAGCCAGTTTATTCCCGAGGGTGATAATAAACCATAATGAAATATAACTGTAATTGATAATAAGATGAAGCCAGTAAATAGGACATTTGTANNTGGAGAGCACAGTATAAGATAAAGCCTATTACTACAATTCCTAAAAGTAGTAATGACACTTTTAATGTAATTACAACTTTGGATAGAAGCGTGAACTGCTGAGCAATGAACGTGCTATCAATTCCAGTTAACTGTGATAACGGCAATGAATTAGGAATATGAGTTTGTAAATCAGGTATTCTTTCTTGAATTTCGGTTCTTTGCAAGTAGTTTAAGTAACTTTGTTTTATTGGTGATATATCAATCTCAGGTTCTTTGACTTTTTCTAACACTACTGGTTGAGAAAAGTAGACATCGATAAGTTTATTTCCCGTGTCTGTAATCCATTGTTGGGTAACAATATCCTGAAAATGGTTTCCGACAACTGTTGCGAATAAAGAATCGTTAACGCTATTGCTATGTATCCATTGGTTGTACATCATTACTCTCATGTACTCATACAACTGAGCTTTTTGGACAATATCCTGAACGTTCTGTTTATTAACAACTGTAATAACTGGGAATAGAAGAGAAAAGACAATAAGCAGGAAAGAAAACACTAGTGAAAATAGAATACAAGTAAGAGAACGCATAGATAAACACAGTGATTTACTCTTTTAAGTCAGTGATAACGATCATAACTTTACAAGCACTATAAGTCTAGCTTTTTATTAGGGTTGTTTAAAATTGACCTCTAAAAGATACTTAAACATTGATATAAATATATGCTTTACAAATAGCGCTAACTTTTGAAAAATAATGATAATGGCTATTCATGAAGTGCTTCAGCAACCGAGTCGATGGAACATCCCGAGAATTTTTAATGCTGATAGCATAGAAATGAACCGATTAGCTGCTGAAATTGCTTCCCAGCCTTGTTCTCCTATAGAAGTTCAGTATCAAAATATCGAACAATCATTAAAGTCATTGATAAAATCTTTTGAATTACCATTTTTCTCTGGAACTATTGTTGCTAAAAATGCTGGAGCTGTAGTGCTTGTACCCAAAGATACATATCAACAAGGAGGTCTTTCTATAGCTCTGATTGCTGCATACCCAGATAGTGAAAAACAAGTGACACTGTGTATGCCTGAAAGAGGGCATCCAGATATCAGTGAGGCACTGCGTACGGGGATTGTCTATAAAGAAGTAGAATGTGAAACACAAGAACAATTAAAACTTTCGATAATAAGTTTTCTTATGAGTGATGAAGACAGTATTCCTGCAAAAAGCATAGAATCTTTTTATTCAACATTTGAGCAAAAATCAATGTCATTAGAAAGTGGTTCATCCAATAAAATTTCAGAAAGTATTAAAGAAAGGTGGCGTTCAGTTATGGTTTATAACCGACTTGAACCGTACTTAAGAATCGGGAGTGCAGATAAACGACAACTTTCTTGTTAACTTTCCACACTCGGTCGGTATTGGAGAGCTTCAGCGATATGAATTGGCATAACTTGGTCAAAATCTGCTAAATCGGCAATTGTCCGGGCAACTTTGATAACCCGATAGTATGAACGTGCTGAAAGGCCTAGGTTTTGGACTGCTTGGATTAGTAATTGCTTTGATTCTGTATCCAACTGACAAATTTGTTTTACCTGTTTACTGTTCATATCAGCATTACAGTAAACTGGCACTCCCAATTTTTTAAAGGCTTCTAATTGCCGTATTCTTGCATTATTTACCCGCTCCCGGATTGAGCTGCTTGGCTCAGATTGATAATCATCACCTAACTTTTCAACATCAACCTCAGGAACTGTCAAATGGAGATCAATCCTATCTAATATCGGTCCGGAAATGCGTTTGCGGTAGCGCTCGACCATGCCGGGTAAACAAGTACAGTGCTTGGTCCGACTATTTAGATTGCCACAAGGACAGGGGTTCGCAGCGGCAACCAATAGAAATTGAGCCGGAAACTGTAGAGTGCCGGCTGCCCTGGAAACAGTGACAATGCCATCTTCAAGCGGCTGGCGCAAACTCTCCATTACCATCCGTGGAAATTCTAAGAATTCATCCAAAAAGAGAACACCACGGTGAGCCAAGGAAATCTCACCAGGTAACGGATGAGAACCCCCACCAATAAGACCAATCATTGAGGTAGTATGGTGAGGAGAACGAAAGGGTCTGGTGGTAATGGCTGAGTTATTTGCAGTAAGTTTGCCTGATATTGAGTAAATCTTGGTTACTTCCAACATTTCTTCTTCGGTCATTTCCGGTAGTATTGATGGAAGTGTCCGAGCCAGCATTGTCTTCCCTGCCCCCGGAGGACCAATCATAAAGACATTGTGTCCACCTGCTGCCGCAATTTCAAAAACCCGTTTAGCTTGTTCCTGGCCTTTGATATCTGCCATATCAAATGGTAAACGATCAGGTTGAGTCGAGAGGACTTGTTGGTGTGGAGTAGGAGAAATTAGTTCTTCTTGCCTAATGTGTTTAGTTAGTTGAAGGAGAGTTGAAAGGGGAATAACTGTCAATCCACTGATCATGGCTGCTTCTAAGGCGTTATCTGATGGTAAGAGTACCGTAGAAAAACCCTGTTGTTTTGCTAGTAATGCAAGTGGTAAAGCTCCATTGGTGTGACGAAGTGACCCATCAAGAGACAACTCCCCAAACGTGATACAGCCATCAAGGTGATTGGGAATTTGTTTGTCAGCAATAAGAATTCCGAGCGCAATGGGCAGATCATAGGTTGCTCCTTCTTTTGGTAAATTGGCTGGAGTTAAATTGACAGTAATCCGTTTATTGGGAAACTTAAAGCCTGCGTTCTTAATAGCTGCTCGAACCCGTTCACAGGCTTCCTTTACCGCTTTACCCGGCAATCCCACAATAAAGAAACCGGGAAATCCCTGGTCGGGTATGTCAACCTCGACTTCAACTAAGACTGACTCAAGACCTAGAGTAGCGCCTGAAAAAACGCGAGCAAGCATATACTCAGTATATAAATAATAAATATAACGATCAATAATTATCGAAGTATGGTTAGATTCTGGAAAAAACGAGTAGAGTGACTATTCCTAGTATAAGGGTATAGTATCCAAACCAAGAGAGTTTATTTTGGGTAACTAAACGTTTAAAGATTGTTAATGCAATGTAACCGCTCACAAATGCAGTAACAAAACCAAGTAAGTATAGAGTTAAATCTGAACGGTTAATGGTAGATATATTACCAATATCAAGCAGAGTCGCACCCATTATTGCTGGGATTGCTAGTAAAAATGAAAAAGTAAAGGCACTTTCACGATTTATGTTCCTAAAAAGGCCGGTACTGACCGTTAACCCTGAACGAGAAACCCCAGGCAAAATAGCCAAAGCTTGGCCTATACCTATAAGCAGACTATCTTTCCAACTCAGTGAGTTAAGGTCTTTGTAGAGGTGGGTTACTCGATTGGCTATCAGTAGAAATGTGGCTGTAACTAAAAAACCTAACCCGACAGCAGTAAATGAAGTATACAGTGATTCCAACGATGATTTTATAAAGACTCCAAATAATACTGCAGGAAGAGTACCTAAACCGATATACCAGACTACTAATGGTACCTCGTTCAATTTTCTTAAGTACAGTGCTTTTATGGTTTGTTGAGCTAACAGTACTATATTATTTCTAAAAAAAATGAGTACAGCAAGTAGAGTAGCTCCATGAACGACAATATCAAAGGTAAGAAAATTGTCATTAATTCCTAAGAACGCTTGGAACAAGGCTAGGTGCCCGTCCGATGAAACAGGTAAGAACTCAGTCAATCCTTGAACCATGCCTAGAACAATGCTTTCGGTGATTGTCATAATTACAAACAGAGGAACACAGTTGATGTGTTCCTTTGTTACAGTTTTCTCTTCTGTTTATAACNNGTCTCTAATCTGCTTATGCCACTCTTTAAGAATGTCAGAGACAACGTCTTTTGCCCCTAGACCAATTGCCAGACCAAATCCTATCGCTAACATCGAGACAAAACCAATAAACAAGATGTTAATCAGTTCTCTGGCAACNNATAACTGGCAATTTTACCCAGAAGTCTACCCAAGCGGACATTTATTTGACCCACTGCACCTTTAGTAAGACTTTCAATAATTCCAGCAAGGAGAACCCCAATACCCAGGACAAAGATCGCTGACACAATCCGTGGAATATATGCTAGTAAATTATTTAGGACTGCAGAAATTGTTGGAAGTCCTAAGATGTTTATT
>DCTD01000109.1:0-12656 GCA_002335355.1 Patescibacteria group bacterium UBA1449 | reverse complement strand
CTTCTGCTTTTTCTAAGAATTTTTCAAAACTAGTGTTTTCGACCAACTTTGAAAGATGGATAGATTCCAAAATTCGGACTGTTAAGCTTTTAACCCAGTTTGCCAGGATTAAGCCAATGATAAAAATTACTATTGCTCCCAGTAAGTTTGGCAGAAACTGGAGAATAACAATAAAGATATTAGAACTGGCGTCAGTTAAAGCATCTTGCCAGGCTACAGAAGTATAGTAACTCATACAATATCTCCTTTTTAGGAATAGTTTGCTGCTTCGTAACTGGTTATATTCTTCAAGATAGTAAGC
The DNA here is from genome assembly GCA_002335355.1 of Patescibacteria group bacterium UBA1449. Lineage (GTDB taxonomy): Bacteria > Patescibacteriota > Microgenomatia > UBA1400 > UBA1449 > UBA1449. The sequence goes on along the minus strand of DCTD01000109.1, from coordinate 12,355 downwards.
AATAAGTCAAGTGTTTTGTCTCATAACGGTGGGAATATCCTGATAATCTGATATAATATATCTGTCTTAAAGGCAGGATAATGGCTCTGTTACAGCGTGGCTGAAAACAGAGAGGAAAGTCCAGGCAGCAGGAAGCAGAGTGACCTGTGTAAACAGGTAGGTCGAGTTTTCGACCCTAGTTAGAGCAACAGTGACGATATCTTGGTCGAATTTTCGGCCTGAGGATGTGAAACGCCGGCTAACAGCTGGGCAATCTGTTCAGGAATGAATAGATCTGCGGCAATCCTCCTTGCTGCAATCTCCGATTGATTCGCTTAAGGTGCTTCCCCGATGGGTCGAATCTTCGACCCTGCGAATCGAAGTTAGAGAGCTTAGAGAAATCATTATCCTCCCGAAATTTCGGGAGACAGAACCTGGCTTATATGCCTTTAAGATACTCTATGATTGGGCTGCAATTTGAGGATGATCAGATTTTTTCCTGACTTCAGAAAGAAGGAATCCTTCGCAAATAAGTCCTTTATCATTAAAACTTGTATCGAGCTCTGAACGGATTTTTTGTTCAATTTGGGCTCTATACGTGTTGAGTTGATCCAGGGAGACTTCTGAAATAACTGAGAGGACTTTACTGTTTGAGACAGGTCTCACTACCTTGGAAACGAAGTTCTCACCAACATTTTCCCAGATTTCTGGAGCTTTATGTTTGTTAATCCTAAATAAAATTGAACCCTCTATCTCAACTGTTACTCCATCTTTGGTAACTGCATTAATTGCCTTACTGCCTAAGGCTTCTTTATTGGTATCTTCGAAATGATTATTGATGTTGAATTCGATGATTTGAGCGTTGAAAAGTTTAGCTATTTGCCAGAATGGAAGTTTAAGGTGAAGTCCGGGACCCCAAGTTCGGTCGAGAACTCCTCGACCACGGTCGTAAACGCAGGCAATGTGCCCTGGAGGGACAGAAATGAAGAAGCCGCCAACGACTTCATCAACTAAAAATGAAACGACAAGCTTATCGAATTCCATGTATTCTCATTATGATTGAGTATTAGCTTTTTGACAACTGTGTATTATAGCAGTTGTAATCTAGTTGTGGGGGGTAGTTACTGGTTGTTCTACTGGTGTGGCAGTAACTTCGGGCGTTGGTTCTTTTGGTTTAAAGGCAAACTTATCTTCCAACGACTTTATGAAATAATATGTTTGTAACAGAAGCATTTGAACAATAGAAAATGCAAGGGTTGTAATAATGAACAGTTTTTTACCAGCAGGCATCGTTAAGAAGAAAAAGAAAGAAACAACAGGGAGTGTAAATTGGGTTTTTACCACCTCTCTAGCACTAATTGAAACAGCAAAAAGAGCGGAAATAGATTCAAATACAAAAATAAACAAGGACTGAACAATATTTAACGTCATATTTGGATGAGAAAGATCAAACCGGTTCATAAAGGTTAAATTAAACGGTTCAATTACTTCAGGTATAAACGGGTAAAGCAGATGAAAATCTTCTCCTTCTAAGCCTTTGGCAAAAATCCGCCATAACATCAAAGCTATAAGGACTTGTAAGGTAATATTGATAGAAGAGAAAATTACAATCCGTTTGTTACCTCTAAACAGCTGCTTGGTCATTTGTTTTCTTGTTACTGGGTCGTGTGAGTACTGTTTTTCATACTCCTTAAATCGTTTGGTTATCTCTTGCTGTTCGTCATATGATCTGCCGGATGCAAGAGATACCGGTGTCCAAAGGACTCTAAATGCAATAGTAAACAAAATTACTGCTGTTCCCATGTCAGCATTACCGTTAGTGAGGTGGTCAAGCAGTAAATAGATCGCTACCAGTAGGTTAAAGAAAGGTTGATATATGAGTGCAACAAACCAGTCAATTAAAAAAAACATACAAGAATGATGTGTAATAGATATTGGTTGCCATCACAGATACCCGTTGTTACTATATGAGGTTACAAGTATATGCTGTTGTAACCTCATATATATGCCCGTAACTACGAGCATTGTACGTTTAGCATATTTGCCTGTCAAACGGCTTCACTTTTTATCCATTATAAACTTTTAGCATATACTTAAACATATAAAAATGAATTTTGAACCACTTATTACCAAAAATATTCAGTATACAGACTTTGTAAACCGATTAGTCAAAGAAACTTCAAAAGACCACATTTTTCCTACAATTACTGTCTCAAGAGACCCAGGAAGTGGTGGAAAAGCGATTGCTCATAAGCTAGCTCAACGCTTAAAAATTAAGTGTTTTGATGAAGAGTTGATTGATATGGTTGCTAAAGAAGCAAGGATTAAACGGAAACTTGTAAAAGCCCTTGATGAGAAAACGCAATCAACAGTGGAAACAATCGTAAACACATTTTTAGGGTATGAGACGTTACCTGAACACACGTTTATCAAAAGCTTTGCATCAGTTGTTTTAAGTATTGCGGGTAGTCAGCCGGCAATAATCCTTGGGAGAGGTATGGAGTTTGTCTTGCCGCAAGTTACCAATTTTAGAGTAAGAATAACAGCTCCTCGGCGGGTTCTCATTAAGTATGCTATGCAGTATGAGGGACACACTGCTGCCAAAGCTCGGGAAATTATTGATAAATACATAAAGCTTCGTCATGACTTTGTCTATAAATACTTTAATAAAGACATAACAAAACCGCACTACTATGATTTGGTGATCAATACAGAGTTTTTAACTATTGATGATGCAGTGGAAATAATCCTGGCTGGGTTTAAACAAAAGTTTAAACTGACCTAACTAAAGATTAGGATAGATTGCCTGTCGTTTACTATTCCATCGAGTTTCTCTTCGACAGAGAGCTTCAACATCCTTTTTACTTACCAACAATTGCTGGACAACTCCCTCCAGAAATAGGGTGTTCTGAGACCCTTTCACTAAAATTGTTTCCCCTCCGTTGAGAAATCCTTGGGACTTAATTATGCTAACCACATCTTGAGGAGAATTTGTATGGAACACTGTCTTATTCAACTCATACCCATGTTGGAGAATAAAAGGAAGTACGTAAGTTTGCATGTGTGGACCAACTAAGACAATCTTCCTAATTGAATTGTCAACCAAGGCTTTGGCAACTAACTCATGCTCGGTCTGACTTAATGTTCCTAACTCTCGCATATCTCCAATAACGGCAATTGTTTTTTGATTTCCGATCTCTTTTAGGACCTCAATTGCATCGATCATGGCTACCCGACTAGCGTTGTATGAACTATCTATAATTGTCGTAGCTTTAATTCCAGAGAATAAACTCATTCTTCCTGGGGGGAGTTTCCATCTTTTATAAACGTCTTGCATTTTTTGGTTTGAGATTCCGTACAACATACCAATAATAACTGAGNNCGTACATATTGGCAAGGGATAAAATGGTGAGTGGGAAGTGTAACGTAATAGTATCGGTTTTGAATGGTACTTCTGTAGTGCTTTGGAATGTTGAATAAAGCTTGGAAAACTTTTCCTGACTGATAGAAAATGTTACATGAGTTCCGTTAAGATTAAGTGTATGACTTGCTATCCAGACTAAGCTGTTTGGTTGTTTTTCTAGGGTGACTAATCCTTTTTGGTGTGGCGACCGTTTGAGCTCACCCAGCATTAAGGTGTTATCACCGTTTATAAATGATAATTTTTTGTTTCGCTCCAGAGCAAAGCCAAAATCATACGCCATATTACGCGTCACTTCTATTTGGTTTTCTCCGGGGAAGTTCTGAGTATGGGTGGGATAGGCATTTGTCCAGCAGGTAATATCAGGGTGAATGAGTCGGGTATGCATGTCCATTTCCTGCCATCGGTCAGAGTCTAACTCACACAGATAGAAATTTTCTTTAGGGTAACACGTCAAACTGCGGATCGGGGCTATTAGCGCGAGTTTTAGCCACTCGGCAACAGAAAAGCTTGTTTGTTGAAGTCCTAAGATGTGTAAAGGAATGGCTGTAACCGCGTTAGCTTTATGAGTAGCTTTTACCGAGTATTTTTGGCTTATGACTGATTCGATAAGCTCTAATGTTGTCGTTTTTCCCGCTGATCCGGTGATAGCAATGATAACTGGTTTCCAGCGTGCTAAAACGATCTTTGCCCATAGCTGAAAGTAAAGGGCGATCAAAAAGTAGAGTTTTTGTTGAAGCATACTCACAGAATGTGCTTTATGGTTACCGCTGCTGGTAGATAGTTGACGGTATGGTAGTTAAGTACTGTAACAGGGTAAAAGGGGATACCATAACTTGAGTCTGACCAAAGATTTCGTTAAAAAATGACGTAAACTGATACTCGACCACTTGGAAAGACTCAATGTTTGCCAGTGATTTGGCCTGATAAATGGCTTCGTCCATGTTGCCAAGACTGTCAACTAACAACAAATCTTTAGCTTGTCTACCTGAGTAGACTTGTCCGTTAGCCAATACTTTAACTTGGTCTTCTGGGATCTTTCTGCCCTGCGCCACTCGGGATACAAACAGATTATAGGTGTTTTCATTGAGAGCCTCGATAATCTTCCGTTCTTCTTCCGTAATGTCACGGGCTTCATTAAGAATATCTTTATATTGACCCTGTTTGAAAGTTGTTTTTTCCAACCCAACTTTTTTATAGAGCTCTTCGAGATTATATGACTCAAGGATGACACCAATTGAACCGGTAATTGTGGCTGGATTTGCGACAATGTGATCTGCTGCTGAAGCAATATAGTAACCTCCTGAAGCAACTACGTCACCCATAACAAAAAGGACAGGAATAGAGGTTTCTTCCCGGAAGTTAGTTATCAGTTCAAAAATCCGATCAGAAGCTACTGGTGAACCACCTGGTGAGTTTATATCGAACACAATAGCCTTAACCAGAGAATCTTTTCGGGCTTGATTAAGGATTGTCTGTATCTTTTGGGGTGTAATGACAGTACTAGCCGTTTCAAAAACATCAGAGGAGGGCTCAGACAAAATCACTCCAGAAAGCTTGGCAACAACTATTTTATCGGTTCCACCCTCGTCTGCAATGACAACTTCTTTTGCGACTGTGTTAGTGGCTGTACCTGAATCAAAAAACAGACTACCAACAAACGAAAAACCAGTTAACACAATAATGGCTGCGACAATAAACACTAAAACGTTTCTGAAAAAGGCAACGATGTTTTGAAATACGTCTTTAATAAAAGAATGGAGAGCACTAATAATCATATAAGGAATGATATCATATTTAAGAAACAGTTTTTAGTATTCTAGCCTTTCATAGTCATGAAATCACTCTTTTTAACCCGGTCAAAGGTTTCTAAAAAAGCAGTTATTCTGGGAGTTGTGAGTGGCCTAGGAGTTGGATTCTTGCTATACCTGGCTATTGTAATCATTGAAACTCTATTTCTCTTTAAAGCTCTTCAGTCTCAAGAGTATAGTTATGCAGTAACTAAAGGGAAACAACTTGTCATCCTCACAAGCTGGGTTAAGCCGTTATATACCCTGCACCATCCCATAACCGATAATCTATTCATGCCGGTAATCAGTTTACATAAAGGATGTGAGTTAGTCGTTGCAGTAGGAAACGTTAGTCAAAGTGGAAAAAATGTGATTACCGCAATACTTGAGAATGATCCAGCACGTTTTTCAACCTCATATCACAACTTAACTATTTCTGAAGAGCAGCTTTTTCGTTCGATTAGGGAGTTTCATCTTTGGGAAGCTCGTTTTAACATAACTAAACTTGTTTCTCTGTTTAGTAAAAAAGAGCAATGGAAAGAAATCGAACATTACTTACAGTCTTTGTTAGAAAGATCTGAACTTATTCATCTTGGTATTGCAGCTTTGCCGACTGTTGTGGGAGTTAACGGTGAGAAAACCTACACAATACTCTTACAAAATAATATGGAACTAAGACCAACAGGAGGGTTCATGGGTTCGTTTGCTCAGTTAACATTTAAAGACGGAGGTTTAGTTAATCGTAGAGTTCAAGACATCTATGTACCTGATGGGGCAATTGTTGGTTATATCGAACCTCCGGCTCCAATTCAGGAAGCCTTTAAACACGGTACATGGAAGTTAGCAAATAGTAACTGGGAGCCGGACTTTCCCCAAGCTGCAAAGGTGATGGGATGGTTTTTTGAAAAAGGAGGATTTGAAATAGGGAATGGGTTAATCGCAGTGAACCTTAATGTTATTGAAGACATGCTAAGTATTATTGGTGATTTAGCTTTGTCTGACTATGATCAGCAAATTACCAAAGAAAACATTTATGCCGTTGCCCAGTATGAGGCCGAAAGAGACTTCTTCCCTGGTTCAACCCAAAAACGGGATTTTCTTCAGGTGCTAACTAACAGCCTTTTTGTCAAAGCCGGAACTCTGTCTTTTAGTCAAACAAGAGCTGTTGGAGAACTACTATTGCGCCATTTACAGCAAAAGGATATTCAACTGTACTTTACTGATCCTGCTTTACAGGATTTAGCTTCCAGCCAGAACTGGACAGGGAGGATGGTTTGGGATAGAAACCCTCAAGCAACTAATGATTACCTTTTTCTTGTTGAAGCAAACTTAGGGGTGAATAAGGCAAATTGTTGTCTCTNNAAGTAAAACAGACAGTTGAAGATAAAGATGATCACTATATCGTTCAGTTAGACATTCAGTATTCAAACTTAAGTCCAGTTGAAAAACCTATGCCCCCCAAATACTGGGGAGGGGACTATTTTAATTACCTCAGAGCAATCATTCCACAGGAAGCCACACTCTTAAAAACAAGTGTCTCTAATAAACTAATTGAGCAAGCTGATGTTTCAGTAGTTCAACGATCACATCAATCTCTGCAGGAAGTCGGATTCTTTGTTGCGGTTCCTCACTTAGAAACGGTTACCGTAACATACGTCTATCAACTACCAAAAACGGCATTGAGTCAGTTGTATCAGTTACAAATACAACGTCAGTCTGGAGTTCCAGGTTACTGGTTTACTATTGAGTATAAACATGGCGAGACTACTGAATATACAAAACGGTTTCTTGATCAAGACCATATTGTTCGGTTTAATAGAGAATAATGGACTTTTGACTTAGTAAAAACGAGACAGTATGATTAGGGGTATTAGTTAAGGATTTATATGATAAACATTAGAGAGTATCAGTCCAAATTAATCGTTATCATCACAGTATTGCTTTTTGCCATAACAGTGTATGTTCTTAATTCCGGCGGGTATGTGCCAGATAAAAAACAGTTTGTCTTACCAACTCCAAATCCGAATGAAGAACAAAATGCTACCGTGGCAATTAATCCGGTTGATATTGCCGGACAGGTCATTTTTACGAAAGCTGCTCAACTCTATGCTCTTGAACCGGTAAGTAAAGCAGTGACTGCCTTAGTCACCACTCCACCAATAGAAGCACCTGGGATCTTAGCTGACGGGAGGTTGTATTACTGGCAAAAAGAGGGAAGTAGTTATAAACGTTTGTATATTCAAAAAGGTTCAGTGTTTGAAAAAATCATGGTGCCGGTTGAGAAAAACGATGGTGGACTTGGGGTGGATACACCTCCAATCGTTTCACCAGATGGGAGTTATGTGGTGTTTACGTCAGACCGTGATGCGAAAGATAACTATCGCCGGAGATCTCTCTATCAATATGATCTCTCAACACTTCAATTAATTAAATTGACGAACAATACATTTATGACGGTTTATGAACCATTTATTAGTCCAGACGCACAATATATTGGTTTTACCTACCAAAACCTGGAGCCAAATAAGGGTGCTAGCCCAACTGCTTTGGGTGTTGTTATCAATGGGACAAAGTCACCCAATCTATTTCCGAAAGTATTTGTGACTAATCTCAGCATTGCTTTTATGCCTGATACAAAACTTATTGTATTTACTGGTCAACAAGGCACTAGCTTGTTTAATATTGAAGAGGGAAAGGTTACCGATACCATTTCCAGCGGAACGTTTAGAGCAGTTTCAGCTGATGGTTTCCTGGTTATTGAGGGGGGATCGGGACAAGTGAAAACAACCTTTTCAGAAGCATGTTTTAAAGATAAGCCAGTTGATGGCCCGCTGCCCATGGCTAATGATATTTCGTTGTATAAATATGAGAATTCCAAAGTAACCAAAGTGGCCAGCTTTGTCTCTCCTGAATACAGTGCCAATGTCGCTCTAGAATACCCCTACCACACTTTTGGTCAGGATCAGCAAGTACTCATTGAGTATCTGGATAAAGACCACTGCCAACGTACCAAAGGAATTCTGGATTTTTCACAAAAAACTATTACTCCGTTAGATGAGATAGGGAACAATGCAGCCTTTTGGGCGGGAGGGAAGTAAGGTAGTGTTTTTTTTACAAGTCAATTACTTATCAGCTCTTTTTGCAAGTGAATAGTGGACATATACGTAGTTCTCTTTTCCACTTTCATCTTTGTAAGTTATTGGTTTATATTCTTCTTTTCCATTTTTGTCAGTAAATCTTTCGTAGAATTGAAGCCAGGGGTCATATTTTTCATTTCCTACTACAAATTTTTCTTGACTAACAGGATATCCATATACTTCAACAGCATAGAAGCTCTTGTTAAGATTAATTTTGTTCCCAATAATCTTATTTACAATATTTTCGCGGTTACTAGTAGTAACATCATTTCTTAGCCGTACTTCTTGTGGAGATACTATAGCTGTGTCAATCAGATATTCTGATGGTGGGATATCTGGATTAATAGGACTTCTATCTTTTCTGTTCATTCTTTGACGAATTTCTTCCGTGTTTGAGGCAATTGTTGAGGCAGTATCAGCTATGTTTTTTGCACTGTCTCTTACTCCGCTTAAAGCTGCATCACCGGCTTTATCAAATCCGTCACTAACTGTTTTTCCTGCGTTTCCCATTACTTCACCGACTGGATTTCCTGCTACTCGATTTAAGAACGTACCAGCTATACCTACACCAAGAATTCCTAGAAACTTTCTTCTTGTTATTCCTCCACTTTGTTGTGTACCTGAAGAATGTGAAGGTTCTGTTTTTTCAGCTGATTTCCGAACTGATTCTGGAGTATAAGTTTCACCTGGCATATACCAAAACTGTATGTGAAATTGTTTGTTATGTCAAGAGAGCATTGTTTAATTGACTAAACTTTCATATAGTTATTGTTAATAAATAGATAATAACGGTATGGTGGCAAAAATTGTCTTCTTTTTCACAACAATACTTTTTTTGTTCATATTTATGTTTGCAGCCCATGACATTATGGTTGGAGAGAAAGAAGTCTGGCAGGAGTGGCTTGTAACTTCGTTTACGGTTTTGTGGTTGGTATTTTGGGGATTGTGGTTTCGGAAAAAGACTAACTAGATACATGGTTACTCTGCAGCGGTTCCGTTTAGGAAGAGTGAAAAAAATGATAGACTATAGACAATGTTAGTCGTAAAAGTACTTTTAGTCATCCTCAAAAACAGTTTGCTGTTACTTTTAATCATTCTTGTGGTTGGTAGGTTATTTTTCCCTCAACCCTTGGAAATAACCGTCATTGAACCGGTTAAAAAACTGCCGCTTTTTGGACAAGTTCTGGGTTCAACTTGGGATGCAGCCGGAAATATTGGTCCTGAGGTAACCAAGAAAACGGTTGAATTTGCAGATAGGATAGAAAAATCTGACCTGCCTATAAACGAGACAGTTTTAGGATTAGCAGTTGGTGGCAATCCTCAACAAGCTGCTTCTGAGGTTGTTGAACAAAGTGTTAACGAAACGATTACTGAGATTAACAATTTGCCGGCAGCCCAATTAGAAGCGATAAAACAAGAAATCAGGAAAGAAATGTATCGCCAAATCTGCCAGAGTTGGTTAGGAGAACAGCCTATTGCCTCAAGTAGCAGTCAAGGCCAATGATACAATAACCTCATGCAAGAACTTAAACAAAGTTTCCAGGATATTAAACAAAAAGCGACTGCTTTAGTTAAGAAACTCGATATTGAGCAAAAGAAGCATCAGATTACTGAGTTAGAGCAGGAAGCTTCAAGCCAAACATTTTGGGATGATCCCATGACAGCCCAGCAAAAAATGCGGACGCTTAATCAGCTCAAAGACGATGTGGAAACAGTCGAGCAGATCATGAAACTTACTGATGAGGGGTTGCAGACGCTTGACCTATTTGCCGAAGAACTCTCTCTGTTTGATCAGCAGTTACTCCAAGATGACTTAAGAACAGCCCAAAAACTTCTTGATACTTTAGAGCTTGCTACCTATTTTTCTTTGCCTTATGATGCCAATGATGCCATCTTCTCAATCCATGCCGGACAGGGTGGGACTGAAGCCTGTGACTGGGCACAGATGCTGCAGCGGATGTATGTGATGTATTTTGAAAAAAAAGGTTGGAAAACCACTTTAGTTGATGAGCGGACAGGTGATGAAGCTGGAATCAAAAGTGCTACCTACATTGTTGAGGGGCGGTATGCGTATGGCTATCTTAAAGGTGAACAAGGGACACACCGATTAGTACGTCTTTCACCATTTAATGCCGATAACCTTAGGCAAACCTCATTTGCCGGGGTCGAGGTATTACCGTTGCTTGATGACACGGTTGATGTAAGCATTAACGAAGACGATATTGAGTTTGAAGCCTACCGTTCAGGTGGGCATGGAGGCCAGAATGTCAATAAAGTCTCAACGGCAGTTAGAATCAGACATAAACCAACGGGCATAGTGGTTGAGTCTCAAACCCAACGTTTTCAGGAACAAAACCGCAAGATTGCCATGCAGCTGTTAAAAGCAAAACTCTGGGAAATTGAAGAACAGAAGCGGAAAGATGAAGTTGCTGCCATTAAGGGTGAACATAAAGTCCATGGCTGGGGCAACCAGATCAGATCATATGTGTTGCATCCTTACCAGATGGTCAAAGATTTGCGTACAGGAGTAGAAACGTCAGATACCACTGGGGTATTAGGAGGGGATTTGGAACTATTTATCCAAGCAGAAGTAAGACTATAGAAACCATGTATTGTTATTTTAAAAATAAAACTTAGTTTTAGTGAGAACAGTAAATCTTTTTAAAGATTGTGTTACTAATTAGATGTTATCTTCTTTTTCTTCTACTCAAGATACAGTCTTCAAACTGAGGTAATTCAATTGCTTTTCTGACATGTGACACTATCAAGTCAGTATCAAGCTCTGTTTCATTATCAACAATCCTTGCTGCTTTTAAACGTTCACTTAAGGGAATATGGTCTAAAAAATAGGTAAAAAATGGATCTTTATGTTTGTTATCAGGAACGTAGTAACATTCTACTATGTGTATCCTTTCACTGTTTTCAGGTAGTGAAGCATTTAGAACCTGAGCAATGACATTTGTGTGAAAAGCTCCTCCTATGTGTATAACTCCAAAATGCTTTTGATTAGATTTTCTGTCTGTACGGATATACTGCTTAGTAAAATATGCAATTTCTTCAGCCTCTGATAACTCAACTGGAGAAAAAAAATAAGGTAAAAGTGCGTTTGGAATTGTCTCTGAAATATCACGGGCTGAAAGATAACCGTAGTGCTGAAGTAATTTTGAGATCTCCTCAACGGACTGCAGTACTGAATGGTGTGGTTGAACAATAAATGTAACTTCAAAGGATTCAGTAGAGTCAACAGTTTTGTTAAATGCAACTAATGCTAAGGATTCTGATAATGGTACAGGAAAGCCTTTACATACTTTTTTTGTTAAACTTTCTGAGATCCTGTTTTGGACGTTGTGATACATTTTTACACCAGATGCTATCAGCCATTTATTTTTTTGAAGTGTCACTAGTTCTTCATCCTGCAGAAACTCTGCTGCACTTTCAACCTCATGAGCGGGTACCTCTATACAGTATCTGGTTGGTGCCAGAGCAATTGAGCCAAAATGCAAGTTTAATCTTTTCCAGGCAATACGAGGACTTTGGTTGACTTCGATACCTCTAACTTTCTTTTTTTCACGGTACTCACCTAAAGATTCAACCAATTTGCCCCAAAAAGGATTTTTTCTAAACAGGTTACTATTCTGACCAGCCAAGCCAGCTTGGACAACTCCTCTAGTTAGTTCTAAGGTAACCACATCAGCGGATTGTGCATGTTTAATAAGTCTAGTAGGAGGTTTACCATGGTGACGGACACCTGCAAGTTCAATATCACAATTACCACCTATATCATCAAGCAAAGAATGAATGCGGGATAAACTTCCTTGAATTTCTTTATTCATAAATCAGTTATAAAAATTTATATGGCTGAGATTATAACAATATTTCTGAAGATAAATACATTTTTATCGTTGTTTTGGGCTTGTTTTTTTGGATAGCAAAATGGTATAGTGAACGGGTCACCAAAATGTCAGTTTACCCTTATGGAATTAAAATCATCTACTCAATCTCGGTCTCTTCAAAACCCGTCTATGTCT
>DCTD01000091.1:43594-45669 GCA_002335355.1 Patescibacteria group bacterium UBA1449 | reverse complement strand
CTGTGCCTCCCTTACTAGTTGGCATGTATTACTCACTAATTTCCAAGATCACCCGGCCAGTCATTATAGGTATTACCGTTTTCATATTATTTATGAACGTAAAACACTCTCCGCTCCGTGATCCATTTGTGAAAGACATTGAGAATACCCGTCAATTAACTCAAGCACTTATGAGTGTGTATCCAAACAATCTCATTTATATGGAAGCCCGGGAGGATAAAAATTCAAATCCCATTAGATACTATTTAAAAACCAACCAGAAGCTAGCTGAGAAACCAGAACATGGGATTACTGTTACCATTTGCGATACTGACTGTCTTGAGGGTGTTGCTCCTGTCTTAAAACAAAACGGAGTTATCTTTATTGAGAAAAAACGTTAAACTATAGTGTATGCCAAGAAAAACACGCCGGTTCTCAGTTACGCCAAAAAGAGTAAAGATAGCACCAACAACTAACGGTATTGATCTCTTTAGATACATTTTTTGGTCACTGTTTTTTATTACCATTCTTATTACAAGCTACTTTTTTATAAATGATAAATTCTATCCTGTTCACGACTTTACTGCAGGTGCTCGGATTTTTGAACTTCACAACACGGTAACAAGCGGTCAGTTTCCACCACGGTGGTCAGAAAACTTTGGTTTTGGCTATGGAATGCCACTATTCCAGTTTTATGCACCGTTAGCTTTTATTTTGCCTGAACTGTTTCATCTAGCTGGAATCTCAATTTTAAGTAGTTTAAAGCTTGGACTGATTGTTTTTTCAGTTATCGGGTTTGTTGGCAGTTACTTACTGGGAAAACAGCTTACTAATCGGTGGGGAGGACTTATTACTGCTGTTGCTTTTACGTTAGCCCCCTATCACGCAGTTAATCTTTATGTGCGGGGTGCTTTTGCTGAATATGTTGCAATCAGTTTAATGCCACTTAGTCTCTATTTTGTTTTACGGCTCTTAAAAGATGAAAAAATCAGAGTTGCATATGCAGGTTTAACGGTAGTCTTAGCCTTGATCTTCTTATCGCATAACGTTACGGTTATTACCTATATGCCGTTTTGGTTGCTTGCTAGTTTTGGGCTCGCAGTTATTTATAAGCAGCTTTCACTAAAGAAAATACTACCTGTAGTTTTAGCTTTATTAAACGGGATTGTTCTAGCCTCATTTTTCCTTATTCCAGCTTTTGTCCAAAAGCAATACACTCGTGCTGATACCCTTACCGAGGGTTTTAGTCAGTTTCAACTTCATTTTCTCTACTTCAGACAGTTGTTCACTCCAAACTGGAAGTATGGTGGATCGGTTTGGGGTCTTGAAGATGATATGTCATTTTATCTGGGTAATGATCTTTTAGTTTTTGCCGCCATCGGTGGGATTATTGCTTTCTGGTTGTCCCGAGAGTTTGTAAGAAAGAAAGCGATTATCACTACGCCCTTAGCTCTTTATAGTCTCTTTTTGGTTCTGTTTTTGGGTAGTGTTATTGCCACCAACTTCAAATCAAGAATAATTTGGGAAACTCTCCCGTTAGTAAGTTTTATCCAGTTTCCCTGGCGGTTTTTAGGCGTATCATCTTTTTTCCTTGCCATTTTAGCTGGGTTTATTACTCTAAACCGGTATAGTAAATGGTTTGTTGTTCCTGTAGTTATTACCATTATGGTATTAAACGGCAGATTTTTTCAGCCGGAAAAACTCATAGATCCGGGTAAACTATATAATCCTGATGTTGAGTACATCCAAAAACAGATGACTGGTATTCTCCCTGATTATCTGCCTCCACATATTGACTGGGAAACATATAGTCCTCCTTCTCAACCAGTTGGAGTAAGTGAGGGAAAAGGAACTGTGGAAGTTACAGATAAATCAGTTCAAGCGATTACACTAAAAGTGCAGATGGAAACTCCTGGAGTAGTAACTCTTAACCGGTTTGTATTTCCTAATTGGCAGATAATGGTAAACGGTGAAGAGAAAGAATGTCTGGTTAAAGATTATATTTACCACTGTCCGGTTTCAGCTGGAGAACAAACTATCCAGCTAACGTGGAGTGAGCAGGGTGTAAATGCGGTCGCTAACGGAGTTTCGTTATT
>DCTD01000091.1:0-43580 GCA_002335355.1 Patescibacteria group bacterium UBA1449 | reverse complement strand
ACCCAGTTTCCGGACTAACTTCCAGTAAAAACGGCTAAGAGGATTTGTTGCTTTCTGAATCTGCAGTTCCCGCTTCCACCACTTCCATGTTTTACTATTCTGTTTCATGTAGGTCTCAACACTGGCAATGAGATCTGTCTGCCCGTTTTTTAAAGTAAACTGTGCTAGTTCCCATGTCTTTGCTACCGTAACCAGTTCAAACATAGTTTGCAGTAAGGACAATACTAAACCGTGACCACCATCTTTATACCCACCCTCAGCGAGAAACCGTTTGACGAACTCATCCCCAGGGCGGATAAGAAAATGGCTGACGTCGGGAGTATGGATCTCTTTGGTTAGGTTCTTGGCATCAAGGGATGTGTAGCGGTTGAGTTTATCGATAAACTGGGTCAGTGACTCATAGTTATCATGCATCAATGGATGGGTAAGATACCCGGTTTCTCCAGTGACTTTTGGGTTTTCATGGATCTTTTCACAAGGATACAAACCTTTACCATTCCTGAACAACCTGAGCTGATAATCAGGAAACCATCCTGTGTGTTCTATCCATTTATCAAAAATTATGTTCTTACGAGGCATATAGTAACCATCGTATTGCGCATCACTGAGCACCTGTTTTATTTCTTGAGCCAGTTCAGGCGTTATTGTCTCGTCGGCATCCAACCACAGAATCCAGTCTCCTTTGGCCATATTGATTGCTGCCTGCTTGTTAATATGAAAATTGGCTTGGTGTGGTTTTATAAATACGTTTTTTGTAAACGTCTTAGCAATCTTGGCTGTCTCATCTGTCGTCAAATCATCAACGAAAACGATGATTTCTTCAGCGATAGGTTTAACAGACTTCAGGGATGAGGCAATATGTTTAGCTTCATTTAAAGCCAGTAGACAAACTGAAAGTTTAGGTTTTGGCATAGGTAATAAACTTATTAATATTAGTTTTTAATGTTGCTCTGTCAAAAAGTAACAGGCTACCTCCATAGAGGAGTATACCTAGGGTAATTGTTTCAATTATTCCGGCAATTCCGGAGGCAAACCAAGGCTGCGAGAGTTTAATACCAATAAGTAAAATTGCAGATGAAACAAGGGCAGGGGCAATAAGTTTAACAACGTTAAAAGGAATAACTCTTTTTACCAGTACATACGGGACAAATGAAGTAAATGCTACGACAATTGAAGCTATGGCAACACCGACGTAGCCAAACTGTAAAGCAAAAAGCGGGTAGAGGGTTAAGGTTAAAACTGTCCACATAACCATAAGAGCTAACACGTGTTTTACCTTGCCAATGGCTGTCAGGAAATTGGTTAAAAACGTTGAAATTGAAGCAATTGCGGCTGAGATCAGTAAGAGGTTAAACGTAGTTAGACCTGGTTCCCATTTAGTATATTGAGGGATTGTCTCAATTATCTGAGGCATGACTAAATAGGCACCAACTAAAGCAGGAAAGACTAAAACACTAATAAAATAGATGGCTTGATCTAGGGCAATTTTGGCTTTATCAAGGGTATTCTGAAGCCTTGAGAACAGGGGAAAGGCTACTTTGACCGTTGAATCCAGAAAGTACCTTAGTGGCAGATTTGCCCATTTTTCAGCCCAGCCTAAAATCCCCATTCCCTCAATACCGATAATCTTGCCTAAGATTAGGAGGGAAACACGGTCTTTAAACATTGCCGTTAAGCTGTTGAGCTGATAGGTAATTCCAAAACTGAGTAAACTTTTAACTGCAGACAGAGAAAAGTATAGACGGGGTCGCCAAGAAACTAACAAGTAAATTGTCAGGGTTCCTAGTAGGGCTCTGGCTAGGACAGCTACTATGTAGCTTGTTAAGCCAAATCCTCTCCATGCTAAGGTTACAATCAAGACGTTAAAGACGATTGTTTCTACTATTTGAGGAATAATAATTTTTTCAAATTTTAGTTCCCGTTCAGAAAGGACTGAGGGAATGGTTTTAAGAGAAGAAAAGAAAAAAGCAGCCAGCAGGGCATAAAATAAGAATATGCCTTGGTTCTCAATACCGTAGAAAGTCTGTATTGGTTTTGAAAAGAGTAAAGCAACTATGATTCCACTGCTGACCAACCCCATCTGAATGGTAAAGGTTGCATTAACTTCATTCTTTTCCAGATCGGTTTTCTTTTGAATTAATGCTCCTGCTAAGCCAATATCAGAAAAGTAGGTTAAGATATCAACAACAGTTGAGGTTAAGATAAAAATCCCAAATTCCCTGGGAGTAAGAAAAATCGTTAACACAAATGCGCCTAAGAAGTTAATCACGTTGAGAATAAATGTCCGTGATGTTAAGGCAATAACTGATTTAGTGGCTCGATGACCGAGTTGTTGTATTGTAGTCACAGGTTGATTTTACTAGACTTGAGTCTATATTGCTATTAATACCTAAAAAGGTAATTACTAGGTATAATAAAAGCACTATATGAAACTGCAGGGGTTCTACCGTTCAGTTAAAACACAACTTGCGTCTCATCCTGTGCTTGCAGCTAGCCTCGTCTACTTTTGTCTTGCCAGCATTTTTTTGTACCCACTCTTTTTGAATAAAGCCTTATTCTATGTCGATGACCTGCTGCATATTGCTCCCATGTATCACTTTTGGAAGACAGAGGTTTTAAGTGGCAGGTTACCGTTGTGGAACCCCTTTGTCTTTGCCGGTTTACCGTTTTTAGCTGATCCAGCTCATCCCGTTTTTTCACCGTTTAACATTTTCTTTTTACTCTTTTCAAACCTTGTCCAAGCAGTATCGTTTCAAGCTCTGGTTTTTGTCTTTTTAAGTGCTCTGGGAGGATTTATTCTTGCCCGTAGTTTGCTACTCGAACTCATTCCCTGTCTGTATGTTGGATTGGTCTTTGGGTTTTCCGGGTCTGTTTTTGAAGCTGCTAATGATGTCAATACACTGGCTGGGATTGTTTTTATCCCGTGGATTTATGCTGTTTTTGTTAAAGATTTCATTCACAAAAGATGCTACTTCTCCTGGAAGCTGGCCTTGTTGTTGGCTTTACAACTGCTTTCCGGCCACTCTCAATATGTGTACTACACTCTTTTAATACTTGGTGTTTACTATGCTCTCTTCGTTTTTAAGGAAAAAATATCTTACCGGAAACGCGTTATCTATTTGATGAGTTTTGGAGTTAGTATTATCTTAGCTTTCTTAATGGCTGCTATTCAGCTGGTTCCAACACTTGAGTTACTTGAACATACTCAGCGTGAACAAAATCTTGACCTTGCTTTAGTTAAAGGCCTTAACGTTGAAAGTCTTCCAAGATTAATCTTTCCCAAGATTTATGGTAGTTGGGTAGAGGGTAATTCATGGGGACCGAACTCGCAACACGATGCTGGTCTAGCCAATACCGCTGGTTTTATTAGCCTTTCCGCTCTTATTTTTGCTGGTATTGCTCTCTTTAAATCAACAAAAAGGCAGTACATATACCCGTTGGCAGGTACCGTATTTCTTACCTTTTTGCTGGCCTTTGGGAGCAACCTGCCATTGTTTTCAATGTTTCATGCCTTTGTGCCAGGGTTTAGTTCATTCCGTTCACCAACTAGAGTACTCATTATGTACTCATTAGCAATGGCAGTACTTTCTGGGATTGGTTTGCAATTTATACTCAATAAAAAAAGTGCTCAAAATACGTTTGTTAAAGTATTGGGGTGGGGAGCGACAGCAACAGTGAGCATTGCTTTGATTACTTTAATAATAGAACCTGCTTTTTTGATCTTTTCATTCATCAAATTATACGAACTTGTTAAGCATGTGCCTTTTCAAGGCTCTGTAAGTTATTCGCTGGAAAAAATTGATGTCATTAGCTCTTTACTTATGCAAAGTGCTGTCATTTTTGCCCTTGGCTTAATAGGGTTTTATGCACTTTTCCATTTTTCAATTTCCAAGCAAAAAAAGTGGATTCTTATTGGTTTTATTTTATTACTTATTGAACTATTCTTATCAGTGCGAGGTAACTTGTTTTTTGCTGATGTAAATAAAATGAAAGCTAATGATGAGGTCGTAGCCTTTTTACAAAGGAATCTAGATGGGCAACGTTATATTTCAATCTCAAACACGCAAGCTTATATTGGAGTCTGGACGTATCTTAATCATCTTGCTGTCAGACCTCCTTTCTCTCAGGGTTCAGTAACTCATAGCGAACTAAAGACATGGGACCGGATGCAGACAGAGATGACAATGTTGCCGGCAAATATCCATCAATTTTATAATCTTAACCACGTTGCCGGGTATGTAGCTATCTTACCAAAACCTTATCGTGATTACTGGCAGTCAAAACTGGTAAACACACTTGATATTAAAGCATACGATAATCCTTTACTTGATGAGTTCAGTGCTCAATATGTGGTTAGTGGTATACCTATTGATGTAGTTACTGACACTAAAAACTATTTACCGGTGTTTAGGACTGGAGATATTGTTGTTTATCAAAACACTAAAGCCAAAAAACGAGCGTCATTTCTTATTGATAATCAGCAGGTTGAGGCAGTAATTCGTTTAAATGATGTTCACCCGCAGCAAGTGGCTGTTCACGTTCAAGCCCCCAATGATGGAAAACTATTATTAAGAGACTTCTACTATCCTGGTTGGCAAGCACGTGTTGATGGAAAGGTCACTCAAATCGAACCCTACCAAGGAATATTTCGATCTGTTAAACTGTCAGCAGGTGAGCATACAGTTGTTTTTGATTATAAACCGCGATCAGTAACTGTGGGGTTTGGTATTACGGTTGTCAGTGCCCTTTTGTTACTATTAGGCTTGTGGGTTCAACAAAGAATCAAAAATGTATAACTATGAAGAAGATTGGAATTGTTATTCTAAACTATAACGGCATTAAAGATACAAGGGAATGTTTGACTTCACTTAAAGACATAAAAACATCCCGTTTTTTGCATACCATTTATGTTGTTGATTATAGTAACGATTTACAAGAGACCCAAGCCATAAACAAAGAGTTCCCTGAAACTGTGGTTATTAAGAAGACTGGAAATCTTGGGTTTGCCGGAGGCAATAACGTTGGAATAAAACAAGCTTTAAACGATGGGGTTGATTACATTCTTTTGCTGAATAATGACACGCTCGTTTCTTCTGATTTTTTGCAGATACTGTTTGAGTATATGGAAAAAAATCCAATGGTAGGTTGTATCTCACCAAAGATATATTTTGCCAAGGGCTATGAATATCATAAAGATAGGTATAAAAGAACTGAATTGGGAAAGGTAATCTGGTATGCTGGAGGCTTGCTTGACTGGCAGAACATGTATGGTTCACACAGGGGGGTGGATGAGGTTGATCAAGGACAATATGATAAAACTATGAAAACTGATTTTGCTTCAGGGTGCTGTATGCTTGTTAAGAAAGAAGTGTTTGAAAAAATTGGCTTCTTAAATGAAAAACTTTTTTTATATTGGGAAGATAGTGATTTTTCAGTTAGAGCAGAGAAAGCCGGATGGCACGTCGTTTACAATCCAAAACCGTACATATGGCATAAGAATGCCGGCAGCTCGGGAGTTGGATCTTCTTTACATGATTACTTTTTGCAACGAAACAGGCTATGGTTTGGTTTCCACTATGCTCCGTTAAGAACTAAGCTAGCACTACTGCGCCAATCCTTAGTACAATTAGGTAAAAGCACATCCTGGAATAGACGGGCAATTGTCGATTACTACTTTATGAACATGGGAATAGGCAGTTGGAGAAAAACAGTATGAATCTTTCAGTAATTGTTTTAACGCACAACGAAGAAAAGATGTTGCCTCGGTGTCTTGATTCCATTATGTGGGCAGACGAAATCATTGTTGTGGATAAAAACTCTACAGATAACACCCTTAAAATTGCTAAACAGTATGGAGCAAAGATTATCGGTTTTTCTGGAGAATACTTTGATGACTGGCGAAATCTTGGATCATATCATGCAACCCACGATTGGATTTTCTATATCGATCCTGANNTCATGCTATTTCCAGTTCACTGTACGCAGCCTACCAGATGCCAAGGAAAAATTACTGGTGGGGAGAGGAGTTTACAACTTTAGGTGCGAATCCTGATTATGTGACCCGGTTGTTTAACAAATCTAAGCTTTTAAAATGGAAAGGAATAATTCACGAGTCACCGGAAATTAATGGAACAGTAGGAACTCTTCAACAACAACTCATTCATTTAACTCATCGTGATTTATTCTCAGGCTTAAGAAAAAGCTTTTCCTGGACGAAGATGGAAGCCCGTCTTCTATACCAGGCACATCACCCACCGGTAACATGGTGGCGTTTGGCTAAAGTTACAATGGAGATGTTTATTAAAAAATATTTTGGACAAAGCGGATGGAAACAGGGCACTCCTGGATTTATTGAATCAGTTGTCCAAGCCTGGAACCGGTTTATGGTTTACGAACAGCTCTGGGAAATGCAGCAGAAGCCCTCACTTCAAGAACGCTATCAGCAAATTGACAATAAGTTGCCATGAAAATAGGCATATACTCTCCACACTTTGATGAACTAACTGGAGGCGAGCAGTACCTTTTAACCTTTGCTGAGTATTGTCTTCAACGAGGATTTATAGTTGAACTGTTCTGGCATGACTTTGAGTTAGTTAAGCAAGCTGAAGAACAATTTTCCCTCAAACTGACCCAAGTTAAACTCAACCCTGACCTTTACTATAGTTTTTTAAAAGATGCATCGTATCTGAGACGTGCACAGAAATGGTGGGAACTTGGCCGCTACGACTGTGTGTTTGCCTTAACTGAAAAAGAAGTGCCATTCTTAAATGCAAAACAGAACTGGCTTTACTTTCATGATCCGGTTCAATGCAATGGAAAAGGTTTCTGGTCACGACAGAGATTAGCTAATGTCCATAGAGTGGTTTGTAACTCACACTTCACGAAACATTTTGTTGACACCTCGCTGGGTATACACTCGGATGTTATCTATCCACCAGTCCCAATTCATTGGTGCCGTCCATCTTCTGATAAGAAACACCTTATTGTTGCTGTTGGTAGTCTCGATGATCATGCTACCAAACGGCAGGATGTGTTAATTACTGCATTTAAGCAGTTATGTGATCAAGGGTTGAGAGATTGGCAGTTAGTCTTAGCTGGGAGGTGTCAGAATGAAGAAGTACTGTTAGCATTACGAGAACAAGGCCTTGAATACCCTATCGATTTTGCTGTTAACCCCCCATATGATAAACTAATTAGTCTTTTTACTGATGCAACAATCTTTTGGCACAGTGCCGGATTTGAGATTGACCCTCAGCATAATCCGGAAATGGTTGAACCGTTTGGAGTCAGTATTGTTGAAGCCATGGCGGCAGGCTGTATTGCATTAGTATATAAAAATGGGGCCGTGACAGAAATTATTGAAGATAAACAGAATGGATATTTGTGGACTTCAGTAGAACAATTGGTGCACATCACTCACAACACTATTGAAAGTCAGGATAAGGAAAAGCATATTAGCCAAAAAGCTCAAGTAGATGCTAGGAAATTTTCAAAAGAAGTGTTTTATAAACAGATAGAAAAGTTTTTTGTATGAAAAAAATTGGTTTGTACAGTCCGTTTATGTCTGACAATATTGGGGGTGGTGAGCGGTATTTACTCACAGTTGCCGATTGCTTACTATCAGATTGTCAGGTTGATTTAGTACTGCAACACAGTGCTGCTCAAACCCAAGAAGAAAAAAACGTCTTAAAAAAGAGCTATATTCAAGCTTTTAAGCTCAATCTTGACAAGCTTAATCTGGTTAACGGCCCATTTGGGGGTGCTGGTTCACTCTGGAAGCGATGGCAATTTACCAAACAGTATGATGTATTTTATTACATGACAGACGGAAGTTTCTTTATTCCTGGGGCTAAACGAAATGTTGTTCATTTTATGATTCCTTTTAAAGAACCAAGAGGAGGGAAGTTTAATAAATTAAAACTAAAACTTTGGCAAATTAAAGTGGCGAATGCATTTTTTACAAAAGGTATTATTGAAAAGAACTGGGGGATTAGATTTGACTATGTTCACTGGGGGGCGGTTAATAAAGAAGACTTTAAACCACAAGCTAAAAAGAATCTGATACTTAACGTCGGAAGATTCTTTACACCAACAGGAGGAAAACACTGTAAACGTCAAGACGTTTTAGTTGATGTGTTTAAAAAAATGTGTGACCAGGGTTTGAAAAACTGGCAACTTGTATTAATTGGAGCTATTGATAAGGGAGAAGATAACGCAGCCTATGCTCGGCAAATAGAAGAAAGTGCCAAAGAGTACCCGATTACTATCGAGCATGGTATTCCATTTGAAAAAATTCAAAAATACTATGGCCAAGCAAAGATATACTGGCATGCAACAGGTTATGGTTTAAATGAAGAAGAACATCCTGAATCAATGGAACACTTAGGGTTAACAACGGTTGAAGCAATGGCTGCTGGTTTAGTGCCGGTTGTTATCCATAAAGCCGGGCAAAAGGAAATTGTCACTGAGGGCGAAAATGGACTATTCTGGGAGACAAAAGGAGAATTGATTACCAAGACTTTACAGGTTATTAATGATAAAGCTCTTTGGTTGCGTCTTTCCCATCATGCTAGGCAGCGTGCTGATGATTTTTCCAAAGAATATTTTTGTAAAATGACCAGGCAAATTTGTGGTTTGTAATATGAATGTATCTGTTGTTATTCCAAACTATAATGGTGAACAGCTTCTTTTAAAAAATCTGCCAAAAGTAATTGCAGCGGTTGGAAAAGTTGAGATAATTGTCGTTGATGATGCTTCAACTGATGATTCTGTTGCCATGCTTGGAAAAAACTTCCCAGAGGTTGTGGTTGTTGAACACTCAAAGAATAAACGGTTTGCGGCTGCGTGTAACAGTGGAGTAAAGGCTGCAAAGGGTGGTATNNGTCATCCTGCTTAACTCAGATGTTGTGCCAAAAAAAGATTTTCTAAAACCATTGTTAAAACATTTCGACGATAAACATGTATTCAGCGTTGGTAGCCGTGAGATTGAGGTAAAAGCTGGCAAAGAAGTGGTCTCTGGTAGGACTGAGGGGAAGTTTTCCCGGGGTTTTCTCATTCATTGGCGACCTAAAGACCAAGAAAGCCAGAATACGTTATGGACGTTTGGTGGTAGTATGGCAGTAGATCGAGAAAAGTACCTTGAAATCGGCGGGATGGATGAACTGTATGCTCCTGCCTATTGGGAAGATATCGACTTATGTTGGCGGGCAAAAGAGAAAGGGTGGCACATAGTCTTTGAAAAAGAATCAGTCGTGTATCACAACCATGAAACAACGAACGTATCTGTTTTTGGAAAACGGGAAATGGAGCGGATTGCTTATCGTAACCAATTTCTCTTTATGTGGAAGAATATAAGAGGGGTTGAGTTAGTTAAGCATTTTTTCTGGCTGCCATATCACTTAACAGTAACGACGTATAAAACTAAAGGACTGTTTTTATCTGCTTTTGGGCAAGCAGTGGTAAAATATTGGCACTAGGCTTATGAAGAAATTGCAAACTATTGTCATGATTCCTACCTATAATGAGGCGGGAAACATTGAACGGCTTATTACTGAGATTATAAACCTTAATGATTCAATAGGGTGTGTGGTGGTGGATGANNCTCCCTTTGGAGAAACCGTATGAAATATCCTAAAAGTCTAGTCATTGTTCCAACATACAATGAAAAAGAGAATATTTCTCTTATTTTGCCAGTAATTTTATCTCAACACGAGTGTATAGAAGTATTAGTAGTAGATGATAATTCACCTGATGGTACTGCAGAGATTGTTAGAAAACTTCAAAAAAAGTATCCCGATAAAGTTCACTTAATTGTACGTTCGAAAGAACGTGGCCGTGGTACTGCTGGTATCCGTGGGCATCAGGAGGCAATTAAACTGAGACCCGAGTATATTGTTGAAATGGATGCAGACTTTTCCCATGATCCACAATACATTTTACAGTTTCTTAAAGAAATTGATGGCTATGATGTTGTTCTTGGTTCTCGGTTTATTAAAGGTGGTAAAGACTCTGACCGAAGTCCATTTAGAACTTTTATCAGTATTCTTTCAGGACACATATTTAGAGCTATTCTTGGGTTGGAGATAAGAGATATTGGCAGTGGTTACAAGCTCTATCGTCGTGAAGTCCTTGAATCTTTACCGTGGGATAATTTTTACTCATACGGAATAGCAATATCAATGGAGGAAATCTTTAGAATTGTCAGAAAAGGATATAAAGTTAAAGAAGTGCCAATTATTTTTGTTGACAGAAGAGCTGGACAATCAAAACTCAAATGGAAAGACTTTTTTGAGCCAGTTGGTATCAGTATGAAGTTAGCAGTACAATTAGGGAGAGTGTAAATTATGAAAGCATTCATTTTATCTGGTGGTTTTGGGAGTAAACTCCGTGAAGTGGTCTATAACCAGCCCAAAATTCTGGCAACTATCAAGGGTAAAGCCTTTTTGGATCACCTGTTTTACCTTCTGAAAAAAAATGGGTTTAGTGAAGTTGTTCTTGGTTTGGGGTATTTAAGCGGCATGGTCAAAGACTATGTAATCCAACGGCCGCTGTATGATATGTCGGTGATGTTTTCAGTTGAACCACGGCCTTTGGGAACAGCTGGAGCATTAAAAAACGGAGAGAAGTTTTTAGACACAACATTTTTTGTGGTTAACGGAGACACTTATTTGGATACCGATTACCAGAAGATCTTGGAATACCATCGGCAGAATAAAGCTCTTATCACGATGGTGTCGGCAAAAAATGTATATGCTGACGGTTTTGGAAAAGTGACTGCATCAGACAGTGGACACGTTGAAGCCTTTGTCACCGAAAAATCCGAAAAAACGGGTGATTATGCCCATGCGGGCATTTATGTTATGGAACCAGCAGTACTATCACTCATCCCTCAAGGCTACAACTCTTCAATTGAAAAAGATATTTTGCCGGAATTAATCAAACAGGGGAACGTTTTTGAATATAAATGTCAGGAACCGTTTATTGATATCGGTGATGCTCAGGGTTATATATTAGCCCAAACCAAACTTGAAAGGTAAGTCTATGATGACTGTCAAGGACTTTATTGTTAAACATCTCAATGAAAGTATTGCCACAAAACAAAAAATGATTGAAAAAAATGTTGAGGCAATTGAATCTGGAGCCTTGGCCATTGTTGATACCTTTTACAAATACGGCGGTACAGTTTACACATTTGGTAATGGGGGATCAGCCTCAGATGCTCAGCACATCACCGATGAACTGTTATGTATGTTGAGAACAAGCAATGAGTTTAAACACCGGTTTCCTCTACCGGCTCATGCACTGACAACTGATGTTTCGGTATTAACAGCCATTGCCAATGACATCGGGTTTGAATATGTCTTTTCCCGTCAGTTGGAAGCACTGGCTAAACGAGGAGACTTAGTTATTGCTCTGAGTACTAGTGGTAATTCAGTTAACGTTTTGAGAGCAGTAAAATTGGCAAACTCAAGAGGTATTAAAACGATTGGGATGTCTGGTGGGGATGGTGGAGAGTTAGCAAAGATTGCAGACATTCCGATTGTTATCCCTGCCCGTGATGTTGCTCATATCCAAGAAGGGCATGAATCTGCTTTCCATATTATGTGCGATATTATGGAACAAATCTTGTTTAGCGAACGAGGTTTAAAAGTCGAATGAAAATTACTTCCCAAGCTCCCACACGTATCGGACTAATAGGTGGCGGTACGGATCTTAATCCGTTTGCAGCTGAGTATGGTGGTAAAACATTGAGTCTGGCTATTAGTTTACGGCACAAAGTTGTTTTAGAACCAAGGAAAGATACAACTATTGTTATTTCTGCCTTAGGTGGAACGCTAGAGTTGCCACTGGATAAAAAATGTGTGTATGGAGAAGAGAATAAATATAATTTGGTCAAAGCTATCATCAATCACTTTCACGATCAAATACCTACTGGTTTTAATCTTGATGTTATTTTTTCTGGTTTAAGTACTTCCGGGCTTGGTACCTCTTCTTCGGTTGCGGTGGCTGTCATTGGTGCATTTTGCACCTGGCTTAAGATTCCTTTATCACGCTATGAAGTAGCGATGCTGGCCTGGGAACTGGAGAACACCGAACTTGGATGGACATCCGGAAAGCAGGATCAACTGGCTGCAGCGTTTGGAGGGATAAATCTGTTTTATTTTGGACCAGGGAATAAGATTGGGGTTGAGCCTCTTCCTCTACCAAAAGCTCAGTTAGACATGTTAAGAAACTGGTCTTTGTTATGTTTTTTAGGGAGTACCCGTAGTTCTGGACAAATCCAGAAACAACTGGTTAAAGACATGAGTTATTTTGTCAAACAAAAAGCCTTGTTTGCTCTTAAAGATAGTGTTGATGAAGCATATCACTATCTGTTAAAGGCAGACCTAATTAAATTGGGTGAAGTCTTAGATGAAGTCTGGGAGAATAAAAAGACAGCCAATCCAGCGGCAACTAATGAGTTTATTGATAAAGTGTACCAAATTGCCAAGGATAATGGGGCACTGGGTGGAAAAGTAATGGGAGCAGGGGCAGGTGGTCATATGTACTTCGTCGCTCCTCCTGAAACTCATGAACAGATAAAAACTCAGTTTGAAAGCTTGGGAGTTACGTTAGTTCCGTTCCGTTTTGAGTTTGATGGCCTCAGAACAGAAAGTAGTCTATGAAATCATTAATTACAGGACACACATTTTGGGTCAATCCTGGCTTCCAAGCTGCTAAAAAATGGGGGTTTTTTTTAGATAGGGATGGAGTGATTATTGAAGATGTCCATCTTCTCCATAGAATGGAAGATTACGTAATCTTTCCTCAAGCACTTCAAGCAATTAAACTGCTGAATGATAATCAAGTACCTGTAGTAATGGCTACCAATCAGACAGTAGTTGCCAGAGGGTTAGTTGATGAAGCCTTTATTGAACAAATACATCAACGTATTAAGGATGATTTAGCCCAAGTAAATGCCCATATTGATGCCATTGTAACGTGTCTTCATAGCCCTCAAGCAGATATTAAAACCTATCGTTTTGTCTGTGACTGGCGCAAACCCGAAGCCGGGATGATGCTGTATGCAGTTGACTTTTTAGGATTAGACAGAACAAGAAGTTACGGAATTGGTGATAAAGCCCGGGACTGTCTGGCCTACCAGAAAGCAGGAATGAAAGACATCCTTGTTCTTACCGGACATGGAGGTGAGGATGCGCATAATCAAGCTATCCCTACTGTAGTAAAAGAAGATATCTTAGAAGCAGTACGTTATATCTTAGAACAAGAAAGTCTTGTATGAAAGCAGTCATTCTTTGTGGAGGGCTAGGAACCCGCTTAAGACCATTAACAGATACGCTGCCTAAACCAATGATTGATATTGGCGGTAAACCGGTATTAGAGCACTTGGTTTTACTGTGTAAAAAACATGGGATCAAACAGATCTTTTTAGCCGCATATTACTTACCTGAAGTCATTAATGAGTATTNNGGTAAACATAAGCCTCAATATTGAAAACCCTCAAATGGGTAGTGCTGGAGGGTTAAAACTGCTTGAAAATAGACTTGATGAAACCTTTGTGGTTTTAAACGGTGATGTCTTGACTAACATTAACCTTACAAACATGGTCGAGTTTCATCATAGTAAACAAGCTAAAGCTACGTTTCTTGTCCATGAATCGTCTCATCCTTATGACAGTGAGTTAGTTGAAGTGGATCATAACTGGCAAGTGAAAGGCTTTTTACCGCCACCAAAACCAGGAGATGACTTTAAGAATATTACCAAATCAGGCACAGTAATCTTTGAGCCTGAAGTACTTACATATATTCCTGCAAAAAAAGTCTATTCGATAGAAAAAGAACTATTGCCTGACCTTATCCATAAGAATATTGGTGTTTATGGGTATTTTTCAATTGAATACTCCCATGATATGGGAACTCCTGAGCGGCTGGAAAAAGTCAGAGCCGATGTTGCTAACGGTTTAGTCGAGATTTAGCATTTATTTACCACCTAAAGATCGATATAATGTACGTGTGAAATTACCTTTACCTTGGTTACTTTTTTGCCTTGTTATTGCTCTTGCACTATTTGCCAGAACCTGGCAGTTATCTACTATCCCTCCGGCTCTTGATTGGGATGAAGTAGCAATCGGTTGGAATGCCTATTCTATCTGGGAAACCCGCCTTGATGAGTATGGAACTCGTCTACCTCTAACCTTTCGGTCATTTGGAGACTACAAGGCTCCGATTTTGGTATATGGTACAGCTCCCTTTGTTGGGTTGTTAGGTTTAGAACCATGGATAGTTCGATTGCCGTCTGCATTAGCAGGTGTGGCCACAGTAATTGTTATGTTTTTCTTAGCTCTTGAAGTAGGAAAGCTGTTATTACTTGAGGAAAAGTTCAGGAAGTACTTTGCTCTACTAGCTACGATGCTTCTTGCTTTGTCTCCGTGGCACTTACTGTTTAGCCGTCCGGCTTTTGAACCAAACATTGCTCTCTTTTTCATTACCCTTGGTACTTGGCTGTTTTTGCTTAGTTTACGTACACCTTATCTCTGGCTATTTTCTGGATTATCTTATCTTATTTCTCTTTATGCCTATCATAGTCCGAAAGTATTTCTACCACCATTTCTTTTAGGACTACTCCTTATCTTTTACAAACAAGTTAGTGCTGGAATAGGGAAGTATAAATTAACCTCGGTTTTTGCATTAATCATTCTCATTTTTGCAACTGTTCCTTTAATAAAAATTAATTTTGAGGGCGGTGGTTCGACGAGGGTTACTGGAACGAGTATTTTTTATGATGAGCATCAACAACTCAAGTCACTTAACAGCGATATGATGGTGATGTTAGGCAATAACTATCTTTCTCATTTAAACCCACAGTTTTTTCTCTCAAGTAGCTCTAATAATTATCGTATGGCTTTGAAAGACTATGGACTAATGACTGGGATTGAATGGCTGTTTATGATTGTTGGGTTTGTATTCCTCTTTAAAAAGCGTCAGAACAAGGGAGCTCAATTCCTCTTACTGTGGTTTGTCTTTGGCTTTTTACCAGCGATGATTGGCAGGGAAGTCCCTCACAGTTTACGGAGCCTTAACGTTTTACCAGCTATCATTCTCATTACTGCCTACAGTTTTATTAAATTATCAAGACAACTTTTAAACCTTTTAGATCAAAAAAATATCAAGTTTAATAAATTAAATTTTTTAAAAAGAAGTAAGAACATTATTCTTTATGTGTTTTTTACGTTTGTTTTTCTGGCATTCAGTTGGAGTAAAATTAACTATTTTAAGGAGTACTATGTCGCATACCCGGTCTATGCTGCCCGTGACTGGCAGTATGGGTACCAGCAAGCAATTGAGATAGCTCAACAGTATGAAAACCAAGTAGACAAAATAATTATTACCAGTGCGTATGGACAACCTCACATATTTACGTACTTTTTTGAAAAAAGAGAACCCATGAGTGTGTTATGGGGTGCAATGATAAAATATCTGTTTCGAGATATTAAATGGCAGGAAGATTACTCGCTTAAGAATTCCTTATTAATTGGAACAGCAGAAGAGATACCATCAAGTATCCCGAATGATATGGGGACACTAGTTGGTGAAGTGTGTTTTCCCGATGGAACAGTTGCCTTTCGGGCTGTTAAGACCAATTAACTATTCAAGTGTTTTACAAAGACAATGGAAATATTTAAAAAACTCACAATCATACTCCTCGGTTTTATTCTATTTCTTGCAGGTTTCTTGCGTTTGTATCACCTTGGTTCTAATCCACCGTCACTTTATTGGGATGAGGTGGCTTTAGGTTATGATGCTTATTCGATTTTACAAACAGGGAAAGACCATCACGGTCAGTCATTTCCCTTAGTTGCTTTCCAGTCTTATGGTGATTGGAAACCGAGTGGTTACTTTTATGCTCTTATACCATTTATTGCGTTATTTGACTTAAGTGAATTGACAGTTAGATTACCATCAGCAATGATGGGCATACTCTCTGTCCTTGGGATTTTTGGTCTAACCCTTACCCTTCAGCAAAACAACGCTAACACTTCAGTTAAGCAAAGAACTATTGTTGCTCTACTGTCTGCACTATTCTTAGCCCTTGTTCCTTGGCATGTCCTAGTGTCTCGGGTTGGATTTGAAACTAATCTGGCACTTGGGTTTGTAATTCTAGCAAGTTGGCTGTTCTTCACTGGGGTAAATAATTTAGACAATAATAAAAAGTATTTAATATTATTAAGTACAATACTATTCTCTTTATCGCTTTACACATATCATGCAAACAGAATATTTGTGCCACTATTTGGGTTATTTTTGGGAATATATTATTTCAAAAAACTGTTACAAGTAAAACTGATTACCCTATTAAGTATCATAACTGTTGTTTTAGTAGGACTACCTATAGCACTTCAATTAAGTGAACCAGTCATAAGTCAACGTTTTTCAGAAACCAGTGCATTTACTGACTTACAACCANNCAATAGCTAGAGATGGTGGAGGAGTAGTTGCCAAAGTTATTCACCACCGTTTCTGGTATTATGGCTCAATCTTTGCTCAGAACTATCTTAGTCATTTTTCACCAGAATTTCTTTTTATAACTGGTGATGAAAACGATAGACACTCTGTCAGTTTAGTGGGGCAACTGTATTGGATACAACTACCATTAATAATTGCCGGGCTCATTTTTATGTTTCGTTTAAAGGTCTGGTGGTTAGTGCCAATAGTTATTTGGCTTCTTATCTCGCCGGTGCCTGCAGGGGTAACTAAGGCTGCTCCTCACGCACTACGGTCTTTGCCAATGGTTATACCGTTAAGTATATTAAGTGCTTATGGGTTAGTCATGCTACTGAAAGCAATCCAGTCTCTAACTGGTACTTTTCCCCAAAAACTATCATATGTTACTTTCTTTCAAAGAGCATGGCAGCATAGAACAGTAATTGTTTTTAGTTCTCTCATGCTTTATGTATCAACTGAGGCAACTCGGTTCTGGCACTACTACAACACGTTCTATCCAAAAAAAACAAGTCAATACTGGCAGTATGGATATAAAGAGGTCGTTGACTATATCTCAGGGCATAAAGGTCAGTTTGAGAAAGTCATAGTTACTCGAGATCAAGGTAGACCAGCAATGTACTACTGGTTTTACACCAAAACAGACCCTAATAAAGTCCAAGAAGCTGACTCAGTTGTACCCAAAGATCAAGGTGAACATTTGCAATTTGAAAACATTGCTTTTGGTGGACCGTTCCTGGGCGATACCAGCAAAAGTTTAGTTGTAAGTGTTTCGCAGTTACCAAAGGGAGAGTTAAAAAATATAGTTAGTTTTAAAGATGGTACTCCTGCTTTTTATATTTATGAAGTTCAATAAAAATATGAGCATCACAAAAAATCAGTTACTCCTTTGTTTGCTACTGTTACTGAGTTCACTTTTTCTTTCGCTGTATAGACTGAGTGACTTTCCAGCTGCTTTCCAAAGAGATGAGCTTTCTATAGGTTACAACGCTTACTCAGTTCTAGAGACAGGTAAAGGCGAGCATGGAGAGGGGCCATATCCCTTAAACTTTATTTCCTTTGGGGATTATAAAATGCCAGGGACAATTTATTCAGTAGCCTTTGCAATAAAACTATTTTCTCTTTCTCCTTTTGCTATGCGCTTACCAACGGCATTTTTAGCCTCATTTACTCCTTTATTGCTTTGTTTTTTAGTTTGGTTAGTTACAAAGAGGTTTTGGTGGGGGTTTATGAGCGGAGTGCTGGTGCTGTTTTCTCCCTGGCATTTGTTAGGTTCACGCAACGGGTTTGAACCTGCTACTGCCCAACCGCTGTTTTTGCTCGGAATTATCTTACTTCTCCTTTCTCTTAGAAAACCTCTATGGATGGTAGGTTCACTCACTTTATTTGCTGTGGCAAGTTTTTACTATAATGCTCCCTTTTTAACTGCTTTACCTCTGTTGCTTAGTTTTTTAATACTTTTTAGAAAAGAAGTTTTGAGAAATAAAAATTTTCGCAAGATTGCTCTCATTTCGTTGATCGGAATTGTTTTGTTTTATGCATTTTACATTAAAACGTTTATGGGAGTTAACGCTACAAAAGCAGAGTCAGTGATTTTATCAGATAAAACAATTGTTCAGTCCATAAATACTCAATTACATGAAGTTGTTACATCTGGTGTTCCTCTTCCAATTGCTCGGTTATTTATCAACAAACCGGTAAAAATGATCGAAGCCTTTACCATTAACTATCTAAAACCATTTAGTATTGACTACTTATATGGAACAGGTGATGGAAATCCATGGAGAGATATGTCAGCAATTGGTATTGGTAACCATCTTTTTTATACATTCCCTTTCTTAATTATTGGCATGATATTTGTGTTTAAGCGTTCGTTTAAAAACAACCTCTGTTTATTTATTGTTGTGTGGTTACTGATAGCTTTACTGCCAAACGGAATAACCAAAGACTCACCTTCAACAAATAAACTTCAGGATTTTCTCTTACTAACTACTGCGTTTACAGGCATCGGTGTAGGTTTGGTTTGGGAGTATCTGGCAACCAGCAAAAACCATGTCCAACTGTTGGCAAAGTCAGCTATTGTTGCTGTAGGAGTAGGATCAACAGTGTGGTTGTTTATTGGATTTTTCTTTCTTCATCCTAAACATGTTGCTGCTCAATGGAACCAGGGGTTTAAAGAAGTGATTGCCAAAGTAAAGGAATTAGAGCCAAACTATCAAAAAATATTAGTTGCAGAAGAAGAAATGTCTTATGTTTCATTTGCGTTCTTTACACCCTTTCCGCCCAATCAATTCCAGAAAGAAGCCGGATGGATTACCCAAGGGTTGCACCGAGTGGTTGACTATGACAAGTATGNNCGGTTTGCAGATGAAACGGTAGAGAAAATATTACTGGTAGACCGTGTTGCCCGGGACGAAAACAATGTCAAAGCTCGAATTACTGATTGGAAAGGGGATACTTTATGGGTGGTTGAAGAAGTAGTTAAGAAGAGTCCACACTTTTTAAAATCACCAGAAGCACAGCAACCATGAAAGTAAATTGGAAAATATTTAGTATTAGCATCATTTTTGTTTTAGTCATTGTAAGCCGGTTTGTAAACCTTGGCAGTAATCCAGTATCGCTTTATTGGGATGAGTTAGCAATTGGCAGTGATGGATATGCGATGGCTCAAACAGGCAGTGACTTACATGGCAACAGATGGCTTCAACCCATTATTCCCTCATATGGTGACTATAAAGCGCCAGTAGCAATTTGGATCGTGGCTTTGTTTGTCAAAGTCTTGGGTTTAAGTGAATTGAGCGTACGTTTACCTTATGCGCTGTTTGCTTTAATTGGAGTTGTTGGTTTGGGGTTACTGCTCCGGCAGTTTGCTCAAGAGCTTAATTTGGGCAAAAATGTTTCATGGTTTTTGCTTTTGAGTTTACTGCTTTTACTTACCAGTCCCTGGCACTTTCATTTTTCCAGGATAGGCTTTGAATCAGGGTTATCTATTACTTTTGTCATCTTTTCAATTCTCTTTACTCTCTACGGTTTGAAAAAAAACCAGTGGTGGTTACTCCTTGGTGGGATTATGGGGGTTGTTAGTATTTACACCTACTTTAGTACCCGGTATATAATGCCGTTATTTGTAGGGGTAGTGATCCTCACTTATTGGAGGCAAGCCTGGCAGAGAAGGTGGATGTTTGTTGCTGCAATCGGGGTGTTTGTTGCGTTACAACTGCCACTCTTTTCTTCTGACCTCTATAAAGCAAGTCAGGATTATCGGTTGAGTACTCCAAGTATTTTAAATAATCAGGAAATTTATAAAGAATCTGCTACGCAAATTTATGAAAGTGGTAACACTATTCTCCCGAGAGTTATCTACCATCGATACTGGTTTTTTTGCCGGGAATTTTTTGATAACTATGCCAAACACTTTAGCAGTCAATTCTTATTTTTATCTGGTGACTTGAACTTGCGTCATCACTCTGGATGGGGTGGAGAACTATTGGCTTTCAGTAGTGTTCCCTTACTTCTGGGTTTGTACTGGGTACTTCGGAATTGGCGAACTCGGATTGCATTTATTACCATTGTTTGGTTTCTCGTTGCGCCCATAACCGCAGCCTTACCCTACGAAGTTCCTCACGCTTCCCGGTCAGTGTATCTCTTACTGCCGATTACTGTGCTGTTTTTTCTTGGCATATATCAAGCGTGGAGTTTAACCAAGTCAAGACTTCACCTACCTTTAATTGCAACAAGTGCTTTTTTGATTGGACTGCTTATCAATTATGGCCTCTATCTTGAAGATTATTTTGTTCATTATCCAGTTAGAAGTGGACAAGCATGGCAAGTAGGGAATACGTATATTGGCAAGACGATTCGTGATCAGAGAAATCAGTTTGAAAAAATTATCGTGACTGAGGAGTATTGGAAGCCAGTAATGGCAATATTATTTTATAATCCTGAGTATATTATTGAAAATCAAAAGATTACTAAAAGTAAAAACCGGAAATATGACTACTTCTGGCTCTATCAGTTTGATTCCATTTCCTATGGTGATCCAGATGTTCGCATGTTAGAAAAGAATACACTGTATCTTACTAAACCAAAACCAGAATATGCTCCGTTAGCTCAAAAGTCATTCGTTTTTCCTGATGGCTCTGAAGCAGTATATGCAATTAGTCTAAAAGCCCAATAAGGCTGGTATGAAGATAGGAACAAAAACACTATTTACTCTCATTGTCATTGGTGCAGCCATGATTCGGTTGATCGGATTGGCAGATTTTTCTCCACCGTTAAACAGGGATGAAGCTGGTATTGGCTACAATGCTTACTCTCTATTAAAGACGGGAATGGATGAACATGGAGTGAGTTGGCCTCTGGCATTTAAGTCAATCGGTGACTACAAAATGCCAGGGTATATTTACTTGACTATGTTACCAGTTGCTCTCTTTGGGCTAACTGAAACCGCAGTCAGGTTTTGGTCGGCTTTGGCTGGTGTTTTGGCAGTTATTAGTCTCTGGTTTTTAGCCAAAGAGTTTTCACCCATTTTGCCAAGAAAAGATTTTAAACNNCAGCTTTTTTACTGGCAATAAACCCTTGGCATATCCACTATTCACGAATTGGCTTTGAAGCCAACGTTAACCTAACGCTCTTTTTAGGAGTGTTACTCTTTTTTCTTAAAGGTCTAAAGAATCAAAAATGGCTTATTATCTCTGCATTACTTACTGTAGCGATGCAGTATATGTACAGTAGTACATTTATTTTCCTGCCCTTACTTGGGCTGGTTTTAATTAGTATTTTTTGGAAACCGTTGTTCACCCTAATGAAAACGAATTTTCGATTGTTTGCTGTTGCTTTTGTTGTCTTAGTGTTAGGAAGTATTATTGCTTTAGGACAGGTAGCTTCAGTATCTGAGGCTAAACAAAGCATTACTGTCTTTTCAGACCCAACCAATATCGACACTTTCAATCATGAACGTGGAGCCTGGAATGAGAAAAATATTGTAATTGCAAAGCTTTGGTTTAATCAGTATTTCTATTTTGGTAGGACTGTAGCTGTAAACTATCTGCAAAACTTTAGTCCGGGTTTTTTATTCTTTAATGCTATTCATCATCCCTGGCACAGTGTTCCAGGACAAGGTTTTTTCTACTACATTGATGCTTTATTCTTTTTTGTGGGGATTGTTTGGCTTCTAAAACTGTTAGTAACTGAAAAAACACCAAATAAAAGGTTACTATGGCTGTTAATTGGTTGGTTGTTACTGTCTCCAGCTGCTTCTGCAATTACGGTCGATGCTCCTCATGCTACCCGTTCATTCTACTTACTGCCGGTATTCATACTAATTACTGCTTTGGGAGTGTTACCGTTGGTTGAACGGTTATCACGGCGTTTGTTTAACTTACGGTTAGTTGCTTTGAGCTTTGTCACTTCGATTTATTTACTGTTTTTTACTAACTTTATTTACCAATACCTTGCAGTCTATCCAACCCAGTATCCACTTTCACTCTTTCCGGGGATTAAACTAGTCGCACAGTATCTTAACCAACAAGGGTATCCAGGTCCAATTTATGTGAGTAATGCTGCTGGTTCAGTATATCTCTACGTTTCATTCTATGGGTCTATCGATCCTCACCTGGTTCAAAGCATTGCTGTTTGGAAACAACCTGATACGGTAGGGTTAACCAACGTTGAACAATTGGGAAATTACTTTTTTGTTGATGATACTACTCAAAAAGCAGATGGTGCCCTCTGGGTTATCCAAGCCGGACAACCTGAGCCTGATGGCTTTACGTTAGAAAAGGAATTTAAAAACTCGTACACCCAAAACGTTGAATGGAGGGTTGGTAGGACCTAGTTACTCTTTTTCTAAGAGGACAAAGTTTTCTGTCCCGTCGGGGAAGTACAGTCTATCAATAATACGGTTACCTCCGAATGCTGGAGTTTGGCTGCAAACGTATAAAACCCGATCTTCAAACTGTTCTCCAACCGGACAATCTTCATTGATAAACTGCATTTTATTCATATTTTTAATATTGATAAAGGTAAAGTTTGGATCTTTCTCAATGTCATGGATTTCCGCTTGCCAGAGTTTGGGGTCGTATTGACTATAAAACAAGAAGAAAATATATGGGGTACCGTGCTTGGCAGTGACTTTGATCTTGTCGTAGTTCGGTGCAAGTGTGTTTACTTTGGTCACTAAGTCTTTATATCCGTACTGCCATTCAGGAACAGTTTTTATCTGGGCATGATGAAAGTAGGCATCAAGGTAGTACCCAAAAAAGTACAAGTAACTAAATAAAAAGGTACCTATGGTTAAGAGTTGGATCGGTTTTTGTTTTTGCTTTAACCAGGAGAGAATAGCTGTCCATCCCAGTGCCAAACAGATGGCTAAAGGGACAGTCATAAAGATAGCCCGGACACTACTAGGAGTTTCAAAAGAAAAAGCAGCCGGAAGTGGTGATAAGATGAGGAACAATATAACTGGCCAGAGCTTACGGTTGAATAACCAATAGCTGCCAACTAAAAGTAAAGGCAGTGTTATTACCAAAAGTTGACCGACATTAGGGACACGATACCGGGCTCGCAACATATCACCATTAAAGAAGAGAAAGTCAGGGTTGAAGTGGGTAAAGTACCGTTGAAGAATATCCCGCCCGTAACTTTCTACCTTATTATGTTGTAGCTGAGTTATAAGTACAGGTTGACCTGAAGAGTCTACAATAGATTCCCATAATCGAGAGTCTACTCCGCTATGTTGGCTAAACACTGACATATCAGCAGCACGTGCCATTCCAAGAGGAGAAAGGGAGGTGTATAGCCAAACACTGCCTGAAATTAGCAAGAAGAGACTTCCTGTTATCAGTGATTGTTTGAGTCCTTTAGTTTTAGACAAATAGAGGAGGATTCCGGCAATCCATAAGGGCACAAAGGCTTTAGGAGCGTGATAGGTCAGGAGTGCTGCTGAAAAACTTAAGCCACTCAAAATCCAATCTTTATATGCTTCGGTTCTCAATGCCCTAAGCGATAACCATGCACCAAGGAGTACCCAAAACAGTGATTCCTGACCAAAAATCCCTCTCGAAAAGTGAATATGCCAGGGCATTGTTGCCAGAAAGAACGCTGACCATAAGGGAACCCAAGTTAACACGTGTTTAGGAAGCTCTTTGTTTGTGTGTTTATAAGACAAACAAAGTGCTTCTTGGGTAAAGAAATAGATAACTAAAATTGTTAATGTTCCCAGTAAAGCAGCAGGCAATCGGGTAGCAAACTCATTAAGACCAAAGGCAGCAATCGTTGGGACTGCTTCATAAACATAGAGCGGTAGTTTACCCTCACCAAAGGAAGTAAAGAAAATTGGCCATGTTTGGCCAAACTCATCTTTTCCTGTGTGTAGCAAGGAAAAGGCATTATAGCCAACTGCTGCTTCGTCGTTAAAAAACGCTACGGGTACTTCTCCAAGTCTGTATAAACGGAGTATGCCACCAAGAATGACTAGTGTAAGAAGTAATAAGACAGTTCTTCTCATAAGATATGAGATCAATTGTAAGGATATGTCAGAATAAAAGCAATATTGGTACAATAAAGCTAGTTACAATTACTTTCGTTACTATGACCACGAAGTTAGTTAGAGATAAAATCCCAGAAATTATTAATGCGGCTGGAAAACGTCCTATTATTGAATCGGTTACACCACAACATGTTTATCTGCTCTTAAAAGAAAAACTCATTGAAGAAGCCCAGGAACTGAAAGAAACCAAGACGAGAGAAGCATTAGTTGAAGAACTAGCTGATGTTTTAGAAGTCTGTATTTCTTTAGCAGAATACGAACAAGTTGATTGGCAGGAAGTAGAAGCAAAACGCAAGACTAAAGGTGAGGAAAGAGGCCGTTTTGCCAAAGGTTTAGTTTGGAAAGGGAATCTATGAAACTATCGGTTGTGCTGGCAACGTTTAACGAAGAGAAAAACATTGGCGAGTGTTTACAATCGGTATTGGGATGGGCAGATGAACTTATTGTCGTTGATGGCTCGTCTACTGATAAAACAGAAGCGATTACACGTCACCTTGGAGCTCGTGTGTATTCGGTTCCTAACAATCCCATGTTCCACAAAAATAAGCAGTTAGCAGTAGAAAAAGCCAAAGGTGAGTGGATCTTGCAGCTTGACGCTGATGAGAGGGTTAGTGATGAACTGAAAAAAGAAATTCAAACAGTTATTACTCAAACACATGCCAATGATGGTTACTATATCCCAAGAAAAAACTGGTTTTTGGGTAGATTTTTAACAAAAGGTGGTGTTTATCCCGATTATGTTATTCGGTTGTTTAAAAACGGCAAAGGCCATTTTCCAGCCAAAAGTGTCCATGAACAAATTGCTATTAATGGCAGTGTTGGTCACATGCAATCAGATCTCATTCATTTTGCTGATCCTAATCTTGAAAAATATCTTGTCCGATTTAACCGCTACAGCAGTTTGGAGGCAGAAAGTCTTGTTAGCAATGGGTTTACCCTTTCTCTTGCCAGTGGCATAAACTACATTGTGTTAAAACCATTCTACTGGTTTTTAATGCGGTTTATCCGTCACCGTGGCTATGTTGATGGGTTCCAGGGCTTTCTATTTGCCTTACTATCAGCGTTGCATTATCCAGTCATATTTCTTAAAGCTGCCGAGATCGTTACTACAGGTAAACATAAATAACCTATGCGAGTTGCTTTAGATATTAGCTCAACCCAGTCAAACCACAAATTCAGGGGTATTGGTTTCTATACTGAGAGATTGTATAAACATTTAGCTGAAATAGCCCGGAAAGATCCAGAATTGGTACTTGTCCCATTTACTAACACAGTACCTAAAGCTGATCTCTACCATTTTCCGGCTTTTTCACCGTTCTTTTTCAGTTTTCCTCCTCATCTTGTTAAGCAATCATTGATAACAATTCATGATCTTATTCCCATTGAATACTCCAGCCATTTTCCTCCTGGGGTTAAAGGACTGGTAAGGTGGCAAATACAACGTTTCTTGCTAAAACGAGCGATAAAAATTGTGACTGATTCACAGGCTTCGAAACGGTCAATTATTGAAAGAATTTCTGTTCCGTCTGAAAGAGTTGATGTCGTTTATCTGGCTGCTGATGAGGTGTTTACACCTATTGAAAACCAACACACATTAGCTGATATTGCCAAACGACTAAAACTTCCTGATAGTTTTGTTCTTTATGTGGGAGATATGAATTGGAACAAAAATATTGTTATGTTAGCTGAGGTTTGTGTCAAACTGGCTATTCCTTTAGTTGTGGTTGGTAAACAAGCGGTAGCTTTACATGTGGATACGATGCACCCCTGGAATGTGGAATTGGTTAAGTTCCAGATATTAGCTAGGGAACATCCCCAAATCATCAACCGTTTAGGTTTTGTAAAAACTGAAGACTTAGTCGCTCTTTACAACTTGGCTCGGGTACTGGTCCATCCAGCTGTAGCCGAGGGGTTTGGTTTACCAGTACTTGAGGCAATGCAGTGTGGTTGTCCGGTTATTGCCGGTAACCGCTCGAGTATTCCTGAAATCACCAATGATGCAGCTCTCTTGTTTAATCCGTTTTCAAAACAAGAATTAGAAAAAACACTTACCCGGATTTGGAATAATACCACCTTACAAAAAGAACTATCCCAAAAAGGTAAGATTCAAGCTCACTTGTTCTCTTGGGGTAAAACTGCTGAAGCAATGGTTAGGGTG
This sequence comes from Patescibacteria group bacterium UBA1449, assembly GCA_002335355.1. GTDB lineage: Bacteria > Patescibacteriota > Microgenomatia > UBA1400 > UBA1449 > UBA1449. The sequence goes on along the minus strand of DCTD01000091.1, from coordinate 17,374 downwards.
TATAAGGAGTGCTATTTAAAGGTAGGCTAACTTATGAATATTAAAAAAAAGCTGCTATCAATTGTGCCGTTTGGCACTATTCTTATAGTGTGTGTTGTGCTGTTGCGATCGTTTGTTATGCCTGGAATTCCTCAAACCCATGATGGTAATATTCATTTAGACCGTTTAGCTAACTTTTATCTGGCAATTCATGATCACAGTTTCCCACCACGCTGGGCACCTAACTTAAACTTTCAGTATGGATATCCAGTCTTTAACTTCATGTACTATTTGCCATATATTCCTGGGGCTTTGTTTTTTATGCTTGGGTTTAGTCTTGAAACTGCATTTAAGCTCGTTACATTTTTTGGTCTGCTAAGTGGAGGAGCATTTTTTTATCTTTGGTTAAAAAACCATGTTTCCCGACTTTCAGCACTTGTCGGTGCAGTTCTTTTTATAACTGCTCCACCACAGTTACTCCAAATCTTTGTGAGGGGTAATATTGGTGAAACGGTCGGATATGCAGTAGTTGTCTTATGTTTATATGCTGCATACAGCCTCATTACTGCTTTAAAACGTCACAAGAATCTGGCTTTCTGGTGGTGTGTGACCACAGTCAGTGTTTTTCTTCTTCTTCTGTCGCATAACGTTGCCTTTCTCCTTGGTGTTCCTCTTGTATTAGGGTATGCACTAACATATGGGTTGCAGTGTAGCGTGTTTAAGTCTATAAAACAGATTTTTGTTGTCCTTTCAGCAGTTATTGTTGGTATTGGTTTAGGAGGATACTATCTTTTACCGGCAGCACTTGAAGCTCAGTACACAATTATGGCCTCAATTAACCAAACAAAGGATTTTTTGCTTCACTTTCCCACGCTTTGGCAATTGTTCTTTTCTCCTTGGGGGTATGGCTATTCAGTACCAGGTTCATCAGATGGCATGTCATTTCAACTAGGAGTCATTCCGCTTGGTGTAATGCTCGTGCTCGTTGGGTGGTTGTTGTATCTTACCATTCAAAGGTTGAATGGCAAACATCATCAGCTTAAGAAGATAGTATTTGAATCAGTGAAACAATCTCTTGGGTGGTATTTTGGTTTTATACTTGTGCTTTCACTATTCCTTATGCTTGAAGTTAGCTCATTTGTATGGTCGCTTGTTCCTTGGCTGCAACAAATCCAGTTTCCCTGGAGATTACTAGTTCCAACAACATTAGCTCTTTGTATTGTTGTTGCATTTCTTCTAGATGTACTGAAAAAAAAGTATATTTCTCTAACAGTGCTGTTCGTAAGTTTTGTGTTAGCTTTACCTTTAGCAAAACCTCATGATATGTTCCATAACGAGGATATCTTCTACTTTGAATCGCCGTTTACTGCCTCTGTCAGTAATGAAAATCTTCCAATTTGGTTTGATACCTTTAGAAATACTGTTGAGCCGAAGTTTAATGGCAATGTAGCTGGTGTAGATGAGCCGATTCAATTTACTCAAAAACTCTGGAAAACACAGCTACATACCTATACTATAACCGCTACCAATTCCGCGACGGTTGTTGAACGGGTTGCCTATTTTCCTGGCTGGAAGACGTATGTTGATGGTAAAGAAGTTAAAATCACGTATGATCATCCCGATTACCCAGGAGTTAACATCTTTTCGGTTAGTGAGGGCAGTCACGATGTGGTAACACAACTTACTGAAGATACACCTGCTCGAAGATGGGGAAATACCTTTTCTGTTGGTGCTTTAGTGATACTGAGTCTGGTTATAACATCTAGTGGAGTAAGATACTTTTTGAAAAAACGTTACCTATGAGTATTTCGTGGAAGTTTGCTATCTGGCAGGTCATTGTTTTGCGCTTACTTACTCTGACTGCAGCAGTAATCGGATTAAACTACTTAGCTTTTAAGCCTAGTTTTCCCTACTGGGACTCAGTGCTTCAGACCTTTGGTCACCCACTCTTTTGGTCTTGGGCAAACTTTGATGGTGTGCATTATTTGATGGTATCGGAAAAAGGCTATGTTTTTGGTCTAACCCAGGCATTCTTTCCTTTATATATCGTTCTAACTAAGGTTGGGGCTTTTATTGTGCAAAATAGAGTGATTGCCGGTCTGGCCCTTTCTCATCTTTTCTTTGTTGGTAGCCTGGTCATCTTTTACAAACTACTCCGTTTAGACTATTCCCAAAAAGTTACTCACAGGACTATTCTGTATCTAGTTTTGTTCCCAACTAGTTTTTACTTTCTCAGCGTTTACACTGAATCACTCTTTTTATTCTTACTCTTATTATCCTTTTACTTCATGAGAACAAAGCAGTGGGGATATGCAGCCCTTGTTGGAATTGCTTTAACACTTACCCGGATTATTGGCATATTTATCGTACCGGCTTATCTCTATGAGGTTTGGAAGAGTAAAGCCGCTCAAGATAAATACCCACCCTTTTCGCACCTTATTCTTGCCTGTGTTCCGGTACTGGGACTACTCGCCTATATGCTGTACTTACACGTAGAGTTTAATGATCCTCTGTTATTTGCTCATGTTCAATCTAGCTTTGGTGCCGGAAGAGAAACTGATAAGCTTGTGTTAATCTATCAAGTATTCTGGCGGTATCTTAAAATGGTTTTTACGGTAGATCGCAGCAATCCTTTGTATTTCACTGTTTGGCTTGAACTCTTATCAACACTGTCATTTGTTGGCTTACTTATTTGGGGATTTTTAAAGAAAGTCAGAACTAGCTATTTAATCTTTTCAATTCCAGGGTTACTACTGCCAACACTCACAGGAACCTTGTCTTCAATGCCACGCTATGTACTGGTCCTCTTTCCTGGGTTTATTGTTTTAGGTATGATAAAGCACAAATGGGTGCAAAGCTTGCTCGTTATCATCTTTACAATTTTACTTATGATTTGCACTGCCTTATTTACCCGGGGCTACTGGATAGCCTGATTTTATGAAAGTCTTAATTACTGGAGGAGCTGGGTTTATCGGTTCCCATTTGGCTGATCACTATGTTACTGCTGGATATACAGTGGCAGTGGTTGATAAGCAGACTACAGCCAATCTTGATCATCTTAAAAACCAGGTTACATTTTTTAAGGAAGACATCACTACTAATGGGATGGAATCGGTGTTTTCGACATTTAAACCAGATATTGTTAACCACCATGCAGCCTTAATTCATGTTGCCAAGGCATTAAACAAACCGACTGAATACACTAAGACTAATGTTTACGGAACTATTGCATTACTTGAGTTATCCAAGCGCCACCAAGTCAAACAGTTTCTATTTGCCTCATCAGTTGCAGTGTACGGCGATCCAAATACGTTTCCAATTTCTGAGACACAAGAACCTCAGCCAGACTCTTTTTATGGACTAGATAAGTATCTAGCTGAGTGTTATATCTCCTTGTATGACAAAGTGTTTACAACGACGATATTCCGGTATGCTAATGTCTATGGGCCACGTCAAACCAGCAGCGCTGAGGGTGGGGTTGTTGCCATTTTTGCAAAAGCATTAGCTGCAAAGAAAGCACCGACCATTTTTGGCAGTGGCTTGCAAACCAGGGACTTTGTTTATGTAAAAGACGTGGCACGAGCAAACGTTATGGCTTCTCAAAAAGGTATTGGTGGAACAATGCATATTTCAACTGGAGTAGAAACATCTATCAATTCGTTGTATAACATACTTCAAGCACAAAGTCAGAGTCCTTTAAAGCCACATTACGGAGATGCTCGCCCGGGAGATGTGCCCAGAAGTGTTTTGGCAAATCAACACGCATCTCTAAAACTATCATGGAGTCCGGAGTATTCTTTAGAAAAAGGCTTAAAAGAAACAGGTGTCTATTTTCAACAAGACACTAGAGTATGAAAAAAATCTGTATTATTCTTCCGGCATATAACGAAGCAAAAATGATAGGGGGAGTAATTGATGATTTACTTCGTTATCTGGACTCACTTAAAAACCTTACAGCCGAGATTGTCGTTGTTGATGATGNNAAAAAAGGGGATTAACGTTATCAAACATATTGTAAATAGGGGTTTGGGGGGAGCTTTGGCAACGGGTTTGGAATATGCCAGGAGACAGAACGTAGACATTGCCCTTACGATGGACAGTGATGGGCAACATTCCTGTGAAGATATTGAAACTGCCATAACTCCTCTTTTGTCTGGAGACTATCATGTTATTATTGGTTCTCGGATGCTGGGTCAAGATGGGATGCCATTGGATAGAAAAGTACTCAATGCATTAAGCAACGTGGCAACGTGGCTTCTATTTGGTGTTTGGACAACTGATTCCCAGTCAGGTTTTCGGGCATTCAACCAAAAAGCTTTGGAGCAAATCAGGATAAAAACGCAAGGTATGGAAGTCTCATCGGAATTTTTTACTGAAATTAAGGCCAATAAACTACGGTATGGAGAAGTGCCGATTAAGGTTATTTACTCATCCTACTCTCGTAAAAAAGGTCAGACAAATTTGAACAGCATAAATATTATGGCTAAGCTATTGTTGCGGTTATTCCGCTAATGACTATGAACCTTGATATTCTACCAGTTAAACTTGTGTTTTTCACCCTATTACTCTGGCCGATTTCTCGAGTTTAGTTACGGATTAAAGATGGATCAGTAAGTGTTAGCATGTTTATCTTTTGGACGTTAGTTTGGTTTGTTGGGGTGTTTTTAATCTTTTTCCCTGGCGCTTTAACCTTTATTGCTGCCCTTTTAGGGATTGGAAGAGGGAGTGACATGGCAGTCTATTTTGCCATCGGAATTCTCTTTTATCTCATATTTCGTACTAATGTAGCTTTAGAAGACTTACATGATGATATTTCAAGAATTGTTCGAGAGTTAGCTTTAAGTGACAGTCAGGATAAAANNATTACTTGCCAACAACTTACTTTCTGTACTACACTAGCAACTAGCCATGCCCAAACACTATACGATAACTATTAGCGGTAGAGTTCAGGGAGTTGCATTTCGGCTAACTGCACAGGATGAAGCCCGGAGACTGGGGATCAATGGGTATGTTCGCAATGAACCAGATGGATCTGTACACATCGAAGCTGAGGGGGATAATGAGGCATTGGAAAAATTTGTTTCTTGGTGTTCTATTGGACCTGACATGGCCCACGTTGACCGTGTTGTCGTAAAAGAAGATGCTCTCAAAGACTATGATGGGTTTTACATCCGCAGAAGTGAATCTTAAACTTTTCGCTCTGACTCCTGCACAACGGACATATGCTGTTGTTGCCTGTATCCCCAAGGGAACCGTACTAACATATAAAACGGTTGCACAATACGCTCATATATCGAATCCCCGTCACGTGGGTAGTTATCTTCACAAAAACCCCTATCCCGGTCTGATTCCCTGTCACAGAGTTGTGACCAGTTACGGTGATACTGCAAAAACATTTGCGTTTGGGGGACTTGATGAACAGGTAAAACGTTTAGTTGATGAAAACGTTAGGATTGAGCGTGGAAAAGTTGATTTAATTAACCATCTTTGGCAGCCTAGTAAGATAATGAAGTTGTATTGGGACTTGTTGTTTCAATTTGGCTATCCTGGTAAATGGCCATGGTTTGGTCAGGGAAAACCTCATACCTGTGATGAGATCATGATGGGTGCAGTACTCACACAGAATACCAATTGGAAAAATGTTGAAAAAGCACTGAAAAACTTGAAAGGTGCTCATGTTAGGACATTGAAAGATATCTATGTATTAGGCAAAAAAGATAGTGTTTTAGTAAAAGAACTAATAAAACCATCAGGTTTTTATAATCAAAAAACTGAACGTCTCATTAGATTGGCAGCATTTATGTTTGAAACCTACTCAAGTCCTGCTCATTTCTTTCAAAAACCTCTTCAAATTTGCCGGCAAGAATTGTTATCGTTATCAGGTATTGGTAAAGAAACTGCAGACACAATCTTGCTGTATGTTGCACATAAGCCTGTATTCGTTATAGACGCGTATACTAAACGGTTCGTGACTTCTAGTTTATCAGCCAGTCAGCTTGATTACGACTCTTTGCAAAAGCAATTTACTCGCGGTTTACCAGAAAGCGTTGAGTTATTCCAAGACTATCATGCCCTTATTGTCCAGTGGGGGAAGCAATAGCATTAACTACTTCTCATTGCAAAGCAGAAGTGGCAATGTTATGGTAGTGATTATTCAATTTTTGTAAACTTCTATGAGTTTAGATGCAGAACAACGAAGAGAAGCCTTACGGCAGATTAAAGACAAAGTTACTAATCTTAAAGAATCCCCTCTCTATGCCTACCGGAATGAGCACAAGTACTATCCGGTAATCGGTGAAGGTAATCATTTTGCCAAAATTATGCTTATCGGTGAGGCACCAGGAAGAAATGAAGCTGAAACTGGCCGGCCTTTCTGTGGTGCAGCCGGAAAAATATTAGATGAACTCTGTGCTTCCATTGGTTTAGATCGTAAAGATATTTATGTTACCAACATCGTCAAGGACCGGCCGCAAAACAACCGTGATCCCTTACCCAGAGAGATTGAACTCTATGGTCCATTTTTAGACCAGCAAATAAATATTATTCAACCTGATGTCATCGCTACGCTTGGACGGTATTCAATGATCTATATTATGGAGAAGTTTGGACTATCAGATCAATTGCAAAGCATTAGTATCATTCATGGAAAAACGTTTGAAGCTTGGGCTGATTATGGTGTTATTTCTATCGTTCCTCTCTATCATCCGGCAGCAGCTATCTATAATCCACAACTGAAAGAAACGTTAAAAAAAGACTTTCAGGTGCTTAAGAAATTTCTTTAATTCACTTCCTTTTCATATCCAGTATCTATACTCAAAGAAGATCATCTTGACAAATATTTAGCAGAAATGTTATAAGAGTGCTAAGTGTTTATCAGATGCATCTTACTCTGAAAGGAGGTGACAATTATGGCTATAGACATTGTTCCTAGCCGTTTTTGGGCATTTCCAAGCGCTCGGTGGCTTACCTGGGATGAAGACGAAGATGCGATGACGACAACACCACCAACNNATGAGGATGATACAAACGTATATGTTGATGCTGCCTTGCCTGGTATTGACCCAAAGAATGTTGAGGTAACTTTTGATAAAGGCATGCTTTGGATCAAAGGTGAAACTAAAGAAGAAGAACAGAAGAAGAATAAGTACTACAGAAAAATGACTAACTCATTTTCATACAGAGTAGCAGTGCCAGGAGAGATCGATATGAATGTGGAACCTGAGGCAACAAGTAAGAATGGGGTTATGACTGTAAAGTTTGCAAAAAGTCCACAAACCCAGCCAAAGAAGATTGCCATTAAATCAGGGAAGTAGGGTATTCTATAGAATAGTCTTAAACCCCCCGAAGTCTCGGGGGGTTTTACGTTTTTAAGAGTATAACTTTCTCGATTATTTTATGGCTTTGAAAACCATTCTTCATACCATAACTGAAAAAGCAAGAGGTTCCAGAGAACCATCCGATGGTCTTTTTTGCCTGTAAAATGTTCATTTAGAATCATCTCAACAAAATCAACACTAAATATATTCTGCTTTAGCAAGTAGTTTCGGTTAAGTTTCGAAACTAGCAGGGGTTTTAATTGATTGCTAAGCCAGATATGCGTAGGTATACCGAAACCTTTCTTTGGCCGGTCAATGATATTTTGGGGTAGTAAGTCAGTTGCTACTTGTTTGAGCAAGTACTTAAGGGTTAGATTGTGGACTTTGTAATTGCTTGGAAGAGAAAAGACGAATTCAACTAACTCAACATCAAGAAACGGGACACGGACTTCAAGTGAGTTATAAGAACTGGCACGGTCTGTTTTTACCAGACAATCCTCAGAAAGAAAGTAGGTGAAATCAAGATACTGTAGTTTGTTTTGTTGAGACCAAGTACTCACTTTATCAAGAGATGTCTTAATACAGGATAACGCTGATTCATGGTGATCTTTAAGAAGTTTATGTTTTAACTCCAGATTCAAAGGACCCATGAAGTTTAGGTATTGAGCAGCTAGTGAGGGATGAACACCCTCAAAAAACCGTTCCAGTTTTGTTTGCGTAGAGAGATTGGGTAAATGGTTTAAAAGGGGTAGTTTTTCGATGATCGGTTGTGATTGTTTACTAAGATGGTTTAGTAGTTTTAGTGTTGGTCTAGGAAGCCATCTAAATGGTTGGGCAAACCGGTGGGCAAGATACGTTGGATATCCGGCAAAGAGTTCATCTCCTCCATCGCCGGATAAAGCTACCGTTACATGCTGTCTTGTAAATTCGGACAGTAAGTATGTTGGCAAGATTGAAGCATCAGCCAAGGGTTCATCGAGCCTGGAAACAACCTTTGGCAGGGTATCTAGAAGTTCTGTAGCGGTAAATTGTTTATGATGATGATCGGTTTTTAGAAAGGCAGCTACTTGCTGGGCATACTGACTTTCATCAAACTTTTTGTCTTCGAACCCAATTGAAAAGGTTTTGAGTTTTTGGTTGGTATGCTTTTGAGCAAAGGCAGAAATAAGGGAAGAATCAATGCCTCCGGATAAGAATGAACCAAGCGGTACGTCAGAGACTAACTGATCCTGAACTGATTTTTCCAGTAATCGTTTTGTTGTTGTAACAGCCTCTTTGAGCGGAACACTTTGTTGTTTTATCTTTGCTACATCCCAGTATCGCTGGACATGGAGTTGACCATTTTTTAAGACTGCATAATGAGCTGGAGGTAGTTTATATATACCCTCAAAGATTGTCAGCGGTGAAGCAATACAGCCAAAGCCGAGAGAAAAGTAGTGCGACAATGCTTCAGGGTTAAGGGTTTTTTTGACCTGTGGATGAGCCAAAATTGACTTAATTTCTGAACCAAAAATAAAGACTTTGTGGTCATGGTGATAGTACAGAGGTTTTATGCCAAAATGATCTCTGGCAATAAATAATTCTTGCTTACGTACGTTCCAAATAGCAAAGGCAAACATACCTCTTAGCTTTGTGACACAAGCCTCACCGAACTCTTTGTAGAGGTATAAGATAACTTCGGTATCAGAATCTGATTGAAAACGATACCCTTTTTCTGCAAGTAACGTTTTAAGATACTGATAGTTGTAGATTTCACCATTATAGGTGATACAGACTGTTTTGTTTTTATCCCACATGGGCATATGACCTCGAGGGGAAAGGTCGATTACAGCAAGTCTCTTGTTACCAAGAGCACAGGTATCAATTATTTCACCACCCTCATCATCAGGTCCTCGATGGGTGATGACTTTTGTCATCCTATCAAGCACTGAACGGGAGGGTTTTTGAGAAGTGAGGGTAACAAAACCGGTAATTCCACACATAGCACAAATTGTAACCTATTTACCAAGAAGACGTAATGCTTCCTTGGCAAAACACATAACATTGTCATAGGTCTTAAGCGTTTTAAATTCATCTAAACTCACCCACTTACTTTGAGGTGTTTCAGTTGCCAGAGGGTTAAGATTATTTGTTTTTGAAGTAGCAAAGTAGATGAAATCAATATGTTCATGGTCTTCTGTAACTTTTTCAAGAATTATGCGGTAAGGACGAATTACCTGTGGGGTATCACGGAAGTGTAAGGTGTGGTCAGGATTATATAACGTTACAGGTAGCCCAACTTCTTCCTGGATTTCCCGTAAGGCTGCTTCATGAGGTAGTTCATTATCCTCAATGTGACCACCAATAGGTAACCAGACAGTAAGCTTTCTGTGAAAGTGAAGTAGGACTTTATTGTGGAAAACAATAAACGTTGTTGCAGTATAATGCCGTGTGGATCTCATTCCTTAACATTCTTAATGATATAGCTTTTTTTTCCGCTGCTTTCGTACCATGTTCTAACCTGAATCTCTGCAAGCAACCCCATAAAAATGGTAAGGATACCAAAAGTAAAAAAGATAACTCCGATTGAAAAGAGGGGTGAGATTAAGGCTCCGCCTAAAAAGAGGGCTCTGATAGTAACAAATACGGCGATTAAAAAACTAATAAAGATAAAACCAAAGCCTGACATGCCAAACAAGTAACTTGGCTTAGTCTGAAAACCAGTTAAGAGTTTTACTGTTAATAAATCTAAAATGACTTTAAACGTTCTGGTTAAGCCATATTTTGACTTTCCTTTGGTTCGTGGGTGGTGGGTTACTTCCGTTTCAATAATGGTGGCTCCATTGGCAGCGGCGAGGATAGGAATAAACCGGTGCATTTCTCCGTACAGTTGAATGTGGCTTATTACTGATTTTTTATAAAGCCGTAAAGAACAACCTAAGTCATGGATTTGAGAATTCATCGAGCTATTAATGATGGTATTAGCAATACTTGATTNNGATCTTTCCGGTTTTTTCTCCAGCCGGTCACGATGTCAGCTTTGTGTTCTTGCATTAAGGTGTACATTCTGGGAATGTCTTGAGGGTCATTTTGTAAATCGGCATCAAGCGTGATCAGGATTTCGCCCTCTGCATGGTCAATGCCGGCGGCAAAGGCTGCAGTTTGTCCGAAGTTTCTGGTAAAGGTAATTACTTTTATCTGCGGATGGGAAGACTTAAGTTTATTTAAAACTTCTAAACTTTTATCGGTACTACCGTCATTAACAAAGATCACTTCCCAGGGTTTGTTAAGAGTTGAAAAGACTTGGCTAAGTTTTGAAAACAGTTCTTCAACATTGCCTTCTTCGTTATAAACCGGGATAATAGCGGAAAAATACGGTTGTTTCATTTTTCTTTTACTTTGTTTATATATAAGTAGTTTTGTAAATGATGGTAAAACAATAAGACAAACTAGTCTGTATTATGCTTGTGGTTACAATTATACCTGATTATACGTAAAATAGAGCTATGCATATACTATTAATAACTGAATTTTTTCCTCGTATAGATAGCCCTGTATTCTCGGGAGGGGTTGAAACAAGAGTCTTTTACGTTGCTAGAAGTCTTGCTAAGAACCATACAGTGACTGTTTTAGCCCGAAGAAAAAAAGGTGAAGTAAGTCATGAAGAACATAAGCTCATTACCGTTAAGCGCTTTGGTTCACCGGTTGAAACAACAGATGCTACTATCTCATCGCTTTTTAACAGGCTATTCTACATTCTCTGGTGTATTAAAGAAAGTTTACGTATTCCTTTTGATGTTGTTGAGGGGTCTAACTACGTTACTTTTTTACCGGCTTTCTTCATAGGACTACTTCATCGTAGGCCAAAGATTGCCTACTATCCTGATATTCTAATTGGCCGATGGCGGAAATTGTTCGGAGTAGTGTTGGGAATTATTGGAGAAGTTGGGGAAAGAATCTTTATTTCCTTACCTTGGGATAAAGTGATCGCTACCTCTGAAGCTGAGATCGAACGGCTTTTAGCTGCTGGGATGAACAAAGAAAAAATTCAACTGATTCCTTGTGGAGTGGAATGCAAAGCTCTTGATAAACCTGATGATGAAAATAAAAAGGACCAATTAATTGTTGTGTCTCGGTTAGTGGGGTATAAACGGGTGGATTGGGCAGTAAAGTTAGTCAAAGAACTCTCAAAGGAGTTTTCTGGTATTCATTTGGTTATTGTGGGTTCCGGGCCTGAGTTATCAGCGCTTAAACAGTTAGCAGATGACCTTGAAATATGTGACCGCATTGAGTTCAAATCAAATGTGAACCAGGAAGACCTAATTTCCCTTATTTCCCAATCACTTCTTTTAATTCATCCCTCACTCATTGAAGGATTTGGTATTGTCTTAGTAGAAGCCGCAGCCCTTGGAACACCATTTGTTGCTGCTGATATTCCAACTTCTGTTGAACTTAAAAAAAGGTTAAAAGCGGGAGTTACCTTTAACCATGATAAGTTTGAGGCGCTTGTCAACGAAGTAGCATGCTTACTCAAACACAGAAAAGATATTGAAAAAATGAGGCTTGAGGGATTAAAAAATGTGCAACTGTATGATTGGGAGCGGATTAGTGCGAGTACTGCTAATCTCTACCAATCTACTCTAAGAAAAAATCTATGAGAGTTGCCACACTTATTGATGTTTATTCAGGAGAATTTATCGGTGGGGGGCAAGTTCATGTTAAAAACCTTGCATTTCAGTTAGAAAAACAATTTACCTGTCACTCAATCATATTTTCTCAACCAGAAGCTGATATCAAGTACCGTTTTCTTTGGTCGTTAACAGTTATTCCTATGGTAATCTGGGCTCATAAAAAAAGACCATTCTCTCTCATTCATTCTCATGGATATATTGCTGGTTTCTCGGGTAAAATCCTATCGCTGATATTAGGTATTCCGGTAGTACATACTGTTCATGGTTCGAATCTCCTTGATATTAAAGATTCTAGTTGGAAAGGGAGGCTTGAAAAATATTTGTTAACAGACATTTCTTATGATGCTGAAATATCAGTTAGTCAAAGTTTTTTACAGTACAAAACAAATGCAAAAAAAGTAGTTGTCATTCCTAATGGAGTCACTATTTCAGAAAATATCGTAAAAAAGAAACCCAAAAACCAAACAGTAAGGTTATTATTTGTTGGACGTTTAGAAGTCATTAAAGGGTTAGATTATCTACTTAAAGCACTCGCTGAGGCTAAAAAATATGGGTGGCAGTTGAGGTTAGTTGGAGATGGAGAAGAAAAAAAGAAACTCAAAATTCTAACTCACTCAATAGGAATTGCATCCACTGTTAAATTTCTTGGTAAGAAAACAGGAAAAGATTTAGAAGAAGAATATCAAAAAGCTGACCTGTTTGTCTTGCCGTCTTTGTCTGAGGGATTACCATTGACTGTTTTAGAGGCATGGGCACATAAACTGCCAGTTCTGGTAACTCGAGTTGGGCATAATCCCTACATGGTTGTCGAAGATAAAAACGGCTTTGTAGCAGAGCCAGGTTCAGTTGAAAGCTTAAAAAAAGCGCTTATTCATGCCTTTGAACAAAAAAAACAGTTACCTAAGATGGGTGAACGGGGGTATGAGCTGGTTAAACATGACTTTACCTGGAAAAAAGTTGCCCAACAGACATTTGGTATTTACGAGGTTCTCGGATGTAACAAAAAAGAAAAAACTGCTCTATCAATGCTACAATAATTAAAGCAAAGGAGTATATATGAAACTAGATCCTAAACTTCTACCAATTCTAACTTGTCCAGATTGCCGTGGAGATATCCAAGTTTTATCTAAAGAAAAAGAGGAGAAATTAAAATGTGTTATGTGTGGTCGGGTATTTGAAGTAAAAAATGGTACTCCTAGTATGTTACCAAAGGACCAGTTATAAGATCTTTCATGATGTTTGTGCCTTTTACTCGAGTATTAGACTGTATTACTGATACCCGTTTCCCGTGGTGGTTTTGTCAGTGGAAAGAAAATGCAGCATGTCCTCTAGACCAGTCAATCACAAGAAAGATCAAAGTTGCTTTGACCTTTGATGTAGAACAGGACAGTGGTTCTCTAGGTGATGGTAGAGTTGAGAAGATGCTACGGTTTTTAAAAACAATCAGTCAAACCCTTGGTAGTAAAAAGGCAACTTTATTTATTCAGAGTAATTTAATAGAGGAGTACCCTGAATACTTTAAACAATTAAACAACAACTACGAGTTTGGTCTGCACTGTTGGCATCATGATGAGCTATGGGGAGATGCTGTCTGGTTTGTAAAAGACAGACCACTAGCTAAAAAAGAAAAGATACAGGTACTTGAAAAATCTATCAAAATTTTCCAGAAGCATAAACTTAAGACTCCTCGTTCATTCCGTTCTCCAAACATGGTAATTAACCAGGAATCATTAGATGTCTTGCAGGAATATGAGTTTACGGTTGACTCCTCGTTCTCAAGTTTTAAGAGCTGGAGTTTGCCATATAAAACCAAACACATAACTGAGATTCCTGTCTCTAGTTTGCCGGTACCAAAAGTCAGTTTCCGTTTCGGCTTACCGTATGCTGATTATGAAGTTGTTAACATGGGTAATCTTGCTCGTCTCCGTCAAGAAGTATGGCAACAGAATATAAGAAAAGTCATACAATTTCAAACAACCCCTCTTCTTGTATTTCTTGCTCATTCCTGGGATTTTGATCAACGCCTTTTTCAACAGATGATTCACTACCTTGAAAGCCAGTGGGATGTTTGTTATGTAACGATGCAGGAAATGGCAAAAGATATATGAACTCGTTTGACTTGATAGAAAAGATTAGTTTCATCGATTTGATAAAGTCATTGTTACGAAAAGAATCTAATGTTGCTGCACTACTAAACAGCCATTTGGGTATTAGTAATACATGGCATGCCTATACCTTTGATTGGGGACGGAATGCTCTTTACGCACTATTTAAGAACTTGCCATACAAAATAATTCATTTTCCCGCATATACCTGTCCGGTTTTGACCGGAGCAGCCAGAGCAGCTAACAAACAGGTTGTTTTAATTGATGTTGATCCTGCTACCTACAACCTGGACATTTCTTTATTAGCTGGCAAGAAAATCGAGTGCATGGTTGCTGTTCATACATTTGGCAATCCAGTTGATATCAAAAAAATTAGAAAAATGTTACCTAATACCTATATTGTTGAAGACTGTGCTCACGCATTGTTTTCAAAGATTGGGGATGAATATGTAGGTAGCCAGGGAGATGCGGTTCTGTTTAGCTTTTACAAGCAAACAGCCAATTTTAATGGTGGTCTGTTGTTGACAAAAACCTCATTAAAACTGCCCAAACAAGAAATAACAATACCAGGGATATGGCCTGATGTATTGTTAAAACTTGATGGTTGGCACCATGTACTTATCGATAAAATTCGGCAGCAACAACCAGGTAAGATGCCTGTTCCAACGTATGATGATCGGTATTATGCCCACCCATGGACACTATCACTATTTACGTTTGGTGTGACTCAATTAGACCAACAAATGCAGAAGCGACAACAGATAGCTAGCTGGTACTGCGAGGCTTTAGAGCATAATCCTTACTTTGTGCCACAGCAGGTAGTACCCTCAATGCAGTCTTCATGGTATCAGTTTCCAGTGACGGTAAAACCGCTCTATAAAAAGCATCGACATAAACTGGTGTTATCTTTGCGAAGACAAGCACTATTTATTGCTAGTATGTGGGAGGATGCTCCTATCATTGAAACAGACTATAAACAGTGGCAACCCTCATGTCCTAGGGCATTGGAATTAGCCCAAACAGTGATTACATTACCAGTGCAGGCACAGATGAATAAGGATGCTGTTAAAAAATTTGTTACCAACATGACTAAAACCATGGAAGAATTTATATGAAGATAAGGATGGCGACAAATGATGACCAGTATCTATGGAATAAATTCATTCAATCTCAAAGAGAAGCATCTTTTTATCATTTATACGAGTGGGCAATAGCCGCATCTCTAAGCTTACAACTTACACCATTCATGCTGTCTGCCTGGGAAAATAAAAAAATAATCGGAGTTTTGCCTTTGTTTTTCAAACGTGGGGTGTTGGGGAGTAAACGATTAACAACACTACCTTTTGGTGATTACTCTGGACCTGTGGGATTACAGTTTGCTCAAGAAACCCTAATTACCGAAGCACTGAAGTTAACTAACAGACTTAACTCATCGCTTGAGCTTGTTACAAATAATAAAATGGCTGCTCTACCAAACCAATTGGCCCAACAAGAAAAATTTATTTACTATGAGTTACGTACTGATGTTGATTTTGAGACGGTATTAAAATCAAACGTCCACAAAAAGACCAGGAACATGGTTAAGAAAGCTGAAAAAAGCGGCATTGTAGTTTCAGTTGAAGACTCAGTAAATAGTGAAGACTTTTACCATCTGTACTTGCAAACGATGCGAAAATTGGGAGTAATCCCGATTCCGTTTACTGTATATCAAAACACCGCCAAATGTCTGGAAAACAAAACCTTGCTTTTTAAAGCTACATTAAAAGCACGGAATATTGGCTACCTTTGGACGTTCCTTGATAATGGAGTACTTTGGGTATGGGCAAACGCAACAGATGAACGTTACCTTGGTTTTGGTACTAACTATGCTTTGTATGCACNNGAAGAGATATTACTATCATAAACTTTGGTAGCTCATCACCCGGAAGTCCCCAGGCATTTTTTAAATCACGCTGGGGAGGGGAAGAAAAACCTCTATACTCAATTTCATCAGAAAGTGTTACATACACGGAAAGACAGAAGACTCAGCAACACCTTAAACCGGTTATTACCCACTTACCGTTACCATTGTTGTCACTTACTGGTAAACTGGCATATAAGTTATATTAATTTTTTATCTATGTCTTTAAATGATACCACTCAAAAATGGGTAGAAAACTACTATAAACATAACTATTGGAATTCGAGTAAATCCAGAGGAGTGCAAGAGAAAGAGAGTCAAGTAATTATCAATTGGCTTCTAGCATTAAAACGACAACACTATAACATCTTAGAAGTTGGGTGTGGTAACGGGTATGTTGGAGCTTTAATCTCTCAAGCACTTCAAAACAACGGTCTGTCAGTTAACTACCATGCAACAGATCTGATACCTGAGTGTATTGAGCAAACCAAAAAAGAGTTTTCTTTACACCATGTTGATAAAGGGGCACTTTTTTCTACTGTCGATGTCTATACTATAGATAAACAATTAGGAAAAGAAACTCAAGAAATTATTATCTCAACCGGTTTTGTCTCAGCAGCGACCTATAAAGAAGCTGTTCCAAAAATTTTCAGAGTACTTAAACCGGGAGGTATTCTTATTTGTGACTTTGTTAACCATTTATCTCCCTTTGTCTTATTATCATGTTTTCCATCAATGATATCTTCTCTTCCTCATCGCTTCCGACAGATTCATAACTCTAAGTCAGATACGTATCACGTTGGAAGTGTTGGGATAAAAGAATATTTTATGCAACACAACTAAAAACTGGAAAAGCTAAAAACAATAGGTTATGTATTTAATCCATTATTAGCACTGTTTAGGAAAGAAAAATAACAAAAATATGAGAATTCTCACTGTTCATAGTGCCTATTTTCCCATGATTGGTGGGGCAGAGCTCTTTCACCAAAAAACTGCTGAGTGGTTGGTTAATAAAGGCCATCATGTTGACGTGGTTACGTGCGTTTGGGATAAACCAGATGTTCATTGGAAAACATGGCAACAGTCAGAAGAAGTTATTAATGGAGTAACAGTGTATCGAACAAGACCGTGGAGTTATATCCAAGGCTTAAAATCGCTTGGTTCAGTTATGCCGCTATATCGGAAAGCTTTGTATTTGATAAAACAAAACAATTATGATCTAATCCACGCGCACATTTTTCCAGCTTTGTTTGTTGGTGCATTACTTAAACAAAAGACAGGTTTGCCGTTAATAACCACTATTCAGGGTGGAGACTTAGCTGATTATTCAGAAACTGGGGGTCAAGTTGCGGTTCTTTTAAAACCGGTCATTAGCTGGTCACTGAAAAAAGCTGATATGGTTCA
>DCTD01000052.1 GCA_002335355.1 Patescibacteria group bacterium UBA1449 | reverse complement strand
TGTAAAAACTGTCACAACTGCAGTAAGCATTTTCTGTGCATTATTATGTGTTACGAGCATTGTTAATGGTCTCTCTATCGGCCCTAATAATCCGGCCTCAAGTGGTAATAATACCACCACCGGCACTGTCAGTTGGAATAGTACTCCAAACGTTTACAGTTCAAATGGTAGTTATGCAGACGTCAGTCTAGGCAGAGGAGTAATAAGTAATTATCTTACTGCTACTAATTTTGGTTTTGCAATTCCCAGCGGATCAGTGATTAACGGCATTAAAGTCGAAATTGAACGGCATGCATCAAACTCTTTGATTACAGACAATTCAGTTAAGATTATAAAGGGAGGCAGTGTGGTTGGCGATGAAAAGGCAAGTACAGGGACTGGGTGGCCTACTGCTGACCCAAATTCATATGTTTCATATGGCGGCACGTCTGATCTTTGGGGACAATCATGGACTCGAGATGATATCAATGCCAGTAACTTTGGAGTAGCCATCGCAGTTAAAAATAACAAAACTGGAGCTAACGCTACCTACACCGGTTACATAGACCATATTCGTATCACTGTCTATTATTCAGAATTACTGCCTCCTTCTGTAAGCAACTTAGCTCAGTACAGTTCAAGCTATACCACTGCTCTTAACACCGGGGGTTCAACCACTGATGGTGTAACCACTAACCTCTATTTTGATTTTGACACTAAAAGTAACACAACAACAGATATGTTCAGACCATTTGTTGAGATTAGGCCTATTGGGACTGCCTTTACCAACACGGCTACTGCTACCGGCGCTGATGTCATTTATAATCCGAGTGACCCACCCGCCCGTCGGTCTCATTCAGCTGTTT
Organism: Patescibacteria group bacterium UBA1449; assembly: GCA_002335355.1. Taxonomy (GTDB): domain Bacteria; phylum Patescibacteriota; class Microgenomatia; order UBA1400; family UBA1449; genus UBA1449. The sequence goes on along the minus strand of DCTD01000052.1, from coordinate 6,690 downwards.
ACGACAGTGCTAACAAACGAATGATTATCTATGGCGGGTGGGATGGGGTAACAAACTTTTCAGACGTTTGGGAACTTCGGTTACCAGCAGGAGGGAGACCTCAATGGCGGCAATTAAATCCGAGTGGTTCTTCACCCGGAACGCGGCGGTTACACTCAGCCATTTATGATAGCGCTAACCAACGAATGATAATCTTTGGTGGATATACGACTACTGATACTAACCACGTCTACTCACTTACTCTTCCATCTTCAGGCGATGGAGCGTGGAGTCAGATTACTCCAGGAGGAACTGCACCAGTTGCTCGGTCTAATACCGATGCCATTTATGATCCGGTAAACCAACGTATGGTAGTTTTTGGTGGTTGGGGAGCAGCCCGTTATAACGATACCTGGTCTTTAAGTCTCAGTTCCGGTTCTGAGACCTGGACCCAATTAACTCCTTCCGGAACACCACCTTCGATAAGAGGTGATTATTCTGCAATATATAAAAGTAGTACTCAGGAAATGATTCTATTTGGCGGTTGGAGTGGCACTACAAATTTTAACGATGTGTATAAGTTAACTGTCGGGACACCAGGTAGTGAAACCTGGATCCAACTCTCTCCAACAGGTACAGCACCAACTGGGCGAAGAAATCATGATATGGTCTACGATCCTGACAATGACCGGATAGTGATTTTCCAAGGGTGGAATGGTACAACATATTACACTGATACCTGGACTCTTTCACTGGCAACTAACAGCGAAGCCTGGAATGATGTCAGCCCTCCAAGTGGTAGTCGGCCAGCAGCTACCTATGCTCATGCTGGTATCTACGACCCTATACACAAGCGGATGCTCATGTATGGTGGAGGTGATAGTTCAGGAAAAGTTGTTCGCCACACCATGTCTTTAGCTCTCCCTGCTACTGGTAGTTTTACCTATGGTCAAATAGACAAGGCTACTTATCTTAAAGATCGAGACGCCATGGGCTACTTTTTTGATACTGAACACAAGCGTATGACTATCTTTGGAGGATACGGACGGATAACTTCTTCAGCAGACATTTATACTGGTGAACATCTTAATGAACTTTGGGGCTTTTCAAACGCTACTGGTCAATGGAGTAGTGTTAATCATCAGTTTGATGGACCATCGCACAGAGAAGGTGCTGTTTTTGTTTATGACAGTACTAATAAACGGGGTATTTTATTTGGTGGACTAAGCGGTCAAAATGCAGGCGTAGGGATTAATGTATATTTAAGTGATGTTTGGGAAGTAACGTTACCAACTACCGGTGAACCGATTTGGCGTAGACTCGATCCCTCAGGAACCCCACCTTCTGGACGCTGGTTAGCTTCAGGGGTTTTTGATCCAATTAACCAACGATTAGTTTTTTACGGCGGTGAGGGCTCTGCCGGAGAGTTTAGTGATACCTGGCAATTGTCGTTACCAAGTAGCGGTGATGGTACATGGACACAACTTAGTCCAGGAGGAACACTGCCTAGCGGACGTGCTCAAGCAGCAGCCATATATGATAGTGGCAACAACCGAATGCTAATTTTTGGAGGTGGTACTTTAACAGGAGCACCAATCCTTTACTATAATAATGTCTTTGAGTTATCCCTTAACTCCGGAAGTGAAACCTGGACAGAGAGAACTCCAGGAACTGGTCCAACTGCTAGACGGGGAGCTACCTGTATTTATGATAATGCCTTTGCAGAAAAAAGAATGATCTGTTTTGGTGGGTGGGATGGAGGCTCAAGCTCTTTTAATGAAGTCTGGAAGTTAAATGTTACAACACCAGGCAGTGAATCCTGGACACAGATTACTCCTAGTGGAACACCGCCTGAGGGAAGACGGAGTCATGCAGCAGCTTATGATAGTGAGAACCAACGAATGTTGATGTTTGGTGGCCGGCCGGTAAACCCACCATTTTTCAGTGATACCTGGCAATTGAGTTTGGAACAATCAACCGCTTCTTGGACCTGGACACAACTTACTCCTGATGTTGCTATGAGAATGAGTATCCCTGTTTCTAGTTTAACCACAGATACCAGTTATCATTGGCAGGCGTGGATTACTGCCTCTGTTAGTGGTGATGGTGCCAAAACATCATATGGAGGTAACTTGGAGTCTGCAGCTGACTTTACCATTGGCACCGTTGGCGGAGGTGAAGATGGAGCTCTCATTGTGAATATTGACCCTGTTCTGACTCCAGTTCTAGTCAGCGACTGGTCTACCGATACTTCAACAACACCAACTACCGGCATACAACCTACGGGGATTGTTAACGCATCCTATCGTATTGCAACGTTTAGTGTTGATTATTCTGAGAACAGAGACTGGAGTTTACTTGAAGCTGACAGCGATGGTACTAAGGCACTTTTCCACTATCCTGGTGGTTTTAGTGCCTTACCCGGAGCTTCGGGTGGAAGCTATTCTCTATACATTCCTAAACGAGGTTCAGTCCGGATAGTTATGTGCCCTGATGCTACAACCCTTACCGAAGTAACTGCAACCTGTACAAACAAGTATTATCTTGATTTCACTTCTCCTAATGTATCAGTTGTCACAGAGGGAGGAGTAGAGTATTGGAAAATATCAGGACTAACTGGAACTGGAGGCTTAGGAGAAGATCCGTATCTGTCTTTTGTGGTATCAGCAGTGGGAGTGAATACGGTCACGAACGGTATCACAACCAACATAGCTAGTGAGAGTGATTCCCTTCCTTTTGGTAATATCCAACCTTTGACACCTAAATATCTTGCCCAAAAACTTATGGTGACTACTAATGCTCCCGGTGGCTACACAGTCAGTATGAAGTTACTGCACTACTTGCAAGGTAACTATCCGAACAATGATATTGATGAGTTTGCAGCAGATGGCGTGAGTTGGGAAACACCACAAGTCTGGTCAAGTCCAACTAGTACCATTGCTAACGTTAATTCTGGTTGGATTGGGGCTAATACCAGTGATGACCGAGTTGATGGGTGGAGTGATGGAGCAAGTAAGTTCGGACCAGTTAACACTCTTTCTCACAATGTTATGTACTCAACTTCAGCTGATCCCGATGGAAAGTCTATCTATGTAACCTATGGCCTCGAAGTCAACTCCTACCAACCCCAAGACCTCTATGCCGGAACTCTTATCTACAACCTCCTGCCCACCTACTAAAAGAAATGTTCGGTTAATATAACCTTTTGTTTTCCTGGATACTGTATTGAACGGTTGCCGTGCTATCAGCTTGATCAAAACGTAACTCAACTAAATCAGTCTTTTTAAAGTCAACTTTTTTAACTAAGGTAAATTTACCATCAACGTCAGCTTTAACCGCCACAACTTCAACAGACTCACCAAGGACCGCATCATCAAGAGAAGAAGCTTTTGCCGCACTAGAAGAGGAGGATGTAGTATCAATTTCCGATTTAGTAGTTGGTGCTGGTGTTGTTTTCTTATGCGGTAAAACCGTGGCAGAAACCATAACGTTTAAGTTTCTCCCCGGAGCTACTCCAGTAATTGTCAGTTCCCCGGATTCAGTTGCGTAACTGATTTTATCAATGGTGATAGGAGCAGCTTTTGGTACGTCAACCGGTTTTGACGCTTGAAGTTGTTGGATAGCTTGGTGGATTTTTTGCTCAGCTTCAGCTGCCTTTTTAGCATTGCCTCCTTCTAACTCTTGATTTTGTGAAGTAATAAATATTGCTGTTGGCAGCATGGAAATCAGTAATAATATGAGAAATTTGTCCAATAAATCTGTTTTCATACTCATTGCCATCACAATATGTAAAGTGCTTAAATGAGAATAGCTTTTAAATAGCAATAGTATATTTAAAAGCACTTTTACTATAGCAAAGCCAACCAAACACCACAAGCCGCCGGTAATCAATCCTTTAGTTACTGCCCTACTTCTTGCAGTTTTTTTGTTTGTCCAATGGGTGTTTCATGTAACAGAAAACGATTGGAGAATCCTGGGAGTTACTGTTGATCTTGAAGCATCTGAAATTGTTTCACTTACCAACCTAAAACGTCAGGAAAATGGACTTCCTCCCCTTAAACAAAACGAGCAACTAGCTAATGCCGCTTTAGCTAAGGCCAACGATATGTTTCAGTTTGGGTACTGGGATCATTTTTCACCCTCAAAACGGCCTCCCTGGTCATTCATTCTTGAAGCTGGGTACGATTATCACTATGCAGGGGAAAATTTAGCTAAGGACTTTAAGAGCGTTCCTAAACTCGTTGATGCATGGATGGCTTCACCACCACATAAAGCCAATCTTTTAAGTGAGAACTATGAAGATATTGGAGTGGCTGTTGTAACAGGTCAAATGGATGGTCAGGATACGGTATTAATCGTCCAGATGTTTGGCAAAGTCTTTACACCTGCTGATTTTCACCTTGATCAAAACCATTTGAAAGAGTATAGCACCCCCTTACTAGAAACCCCTAGCTCTCCAATAGGAAAATTGTTTGGCAACGAGTTTCTGGCTACAAAAGTATTGGCTTTAAGCACTGTCTGGATTCTGTTGGTAATCCTTGGNNAACTACAAATTGACTCACCTAAAAAAGATCTCGAGAAAACACTGGGGACACTTACTCTTTCTTCTGACTATCGGAACATTGGTGTGGCTAACAGCGCCACGTGCTATAGTGTAATGCTGCCATGACTCTTTTGAACTTGCAGTTACATTTAAAACAATCACCTCATCTCCAACTAGGGAGTATCCTCATTCTCCTGTTTCTAACTTATTCGACTATCCTTGACAATCAATTTGTCGGTGATGATTGGGATTTTATCGTCTACTGGCAACAGACTAAAAGCTGGGATCATGTTATTGAACTCCTCAAAGGAGCTACCCCACCTGTTCACGAAGGAGTCTTTCGACCAATAAGAGGTCTTTTCTACCTGCTTACCTACCAGCTCTGGGAAAAGAATCATCTTTTTTACCATCTTTTTTCCATCACTATCCATAGTTTGGTAACAATTTTTGTCTATAAAGTAACCACTCTTATAACCCGGAACACAGTAACAGCGTTTATTGTTACGCTCCTCTTTGCGCTTCATCCGGTTCATACAGAATCGATTACCTACATTACCAGTAGTTTCGATGTTATCGGATATGTCTTTTTCTTTGCTGCTTTTTACTATTACTTAACTTGGAGAAATAATCAGGCATTTCACCACCATCACCTTTTTATCTCACTTTTACTAACACTATTAGCGTTCTTAAGCGAAGAGTTAACCCTCACGCTCCCAATTCTCATTGGTTGGTATGAACTCTGTTTTGCCAAGAAGAAAGATGCATTACCACTTCAAATTGTTAGAAAAACGTGGCCATTTATCACACTCTCTTTCATATACCTCATTATTCGTTTTTATGTTCTTGAAATTGGCACCAAAGGTACGTATTTTGCAGACAGTTTTTACCAAACCATGTTGGCAAGCAGTAAGGCAGTAGTGGAATATATCAAAGTTGTTTTTTGGCCAGTNNGCGGAATATCAACGTTTAATCTCCCTATGTACAACTATTCTGCTATCGCTTCCCAATGGCTTTTTGACAATGATGTTTTTCTATCATTGGGGAGTATCATTGGTTTACTCTTGCTCACCTGGTTTACTAGAAGCAAGCACCAGACCGTTGCTTTCAGTCTAGGTTGGTTTTTTATTGCTCTACTCCCCGTTCTAAACATTATTCCCATCTATACTCTTTTCTTGGAAGCCTATGTATATCTTGCCTCGTTTGGTTTCTGCCTGTTATTTGGTTTGGTAATAACCAAGCTAATAATCAATAAAAACAAGAGTAAGAGGAAAAGGTATATTTTTAATATAGTTGGATTAGCTGCGCTTCTTTTTACAACCATAGCCTACATAGCACTAACCACTGCACGAAACCAGGACTGGCAAAATGAGATTACCCTCTGGATTGCAACCGCCAAGACTTCACCACACAACGCTTTAATCTATTACAAGCTGGGATCTGCTTATCAACTTGAGGGAAACCTTGACCAAGCTGAAGCTTACTATAATCAAGCATTAGCACTTAAACCCAAAATGCCATTTGTCTTACATAACTTAGGGATTATCTACAAACAACAAGGTGACCCTGAAAAAGCCCGGATAGCCTACGAAAAAGCATTACTTTTAAATGATAAATCATGTAAAACACACGCAAACATTGGAGACATTTACTTAGAATACGCAAATTATACAAAAGCACTTGAGCACTATACGTATGCCCTTTCACTGTCTTCAGAATGTAAAAGTGTTATTCCTAATACTGTACTTGCATATAACCAGAAAGCCAAGATCTTTAGTAGTGCTGGAAACTACAATGAAGCACTTAAAGCACTTACTTCAGCTTTACAACTGGACCCAAATTCAAGCCAAACATACAATAATCTAGGTATAGTCTATAGCCAAATGAAAGAGCTAATGACTGCGTTAACATACTTTGAAAAAGCAGTCCAAATAGATCCTGCTTCTGATGAGTACCGAACAAACCTGCAAAGAGTTCAATTATTAATCCCACAAACTAACTATGTATACTAGCTCTTGCATTGCCTACTTATTTTCTTTACTATGAGAATAGAGGTTTTAGGTTTTCATACTTAAGACAAAACTACTAATCATTACAAGTTATTCTTGGCATAACATGTTTTTTTGTTATGCCTACTGCCCATGAATAAACATACTGCCCCCCATGTTGTT
>DCTD01000084.1:9367-16034 GCA_002335355.1 Patescibacteria group bacterium UBA1449 | reverse complement strand
TGCTATTTGATTATTTGCCTAGTCGGTGCTATTCTTGCTTCATGACAGGTCATACTCCTCTAGCAGAAACACTACGCCCTAAAAGCCTTTCCGAGTTTATCGGTCAGACACATCTTGTTGGCGATCATAAACCCTTGCGGCAAATGGCAGAAGCAGGGAGAGTAGTCTCAATGATTCTCTGGGGGCCACCAGGGTGTGGTAAAACCACGTTAGCCAAAGTACTTGCCAGTCAGGTTCATGCTGACTTTTATTACCTATCAGCCGTGTCTNNGTGAAAACTATTGTAGAAAAAGCTCGTAAAGAAAGAGAAGAATATATAAAAGAACAAAATAATAGTACAAGTGAAAAAAAGAAAACTATTTTATTCTTGGACGAGATCCACCGGTTTAATAAAGCCCAACAAGATTTTTTACTACCTTACGTTGAAGACGGCACAGTTACACTGATTGGTGCAACTACAGAAAACCCTTCATTTGAAGTCATTAGTGCTTTATTATCGAGATGTCGAGTCTATGTTCTAAAACCTCTCACTATTGAAGAACTCTTTCAGGTTATTGACCGAGCATTAGCTTTTACTCAGCTGACTATTGATCCAAAAGCCAAGAACTTTGTTGCCGAGTTTGCCAATGGGGATGCCAGGATTGCCATTGGCATTATTCAGGTCTTTGTAGAAACTCATTCTCATATAAAGTTAGAAACCACTGTTACGCTTGAAGCAGTCAAGGATATTCTTCAAAAAAAGACGTTACTGTATGACAAATTAGCTGATCAGCACTATGACACCGTTAGTGCTTTCATTAAGAGCATGAGAGCTTCAGATGTTAATGCAGCGTTATATTATCTTGCACGGATGGTAGAAAGTGGAGAAGATCCGAAGTTTATTGCTCGCAGAATGGTTATATTCGCCTCAGAAGACGTTGGAATGGCTGTACCTACCGCTTTAGTAGTGGCCAATGAGGTGTTTCGAGCCTGTGAAACCATCGGTTATCCCGAATGCCAAATCAACCTAGCTCATGGGACCGCTTACTTGTGTTTTTGCAAAAAAGACCGATCCGCTTATGATGCCTATTTTTCGGCGTTAGAAGATGTCCGAACGTATGGTAATCTACCTATTCCATTAAAAATACGTAATGCGCCAACAAAACTGATGAAAGAATTAGGTTACGGCAAAGGCTACCAGCGGTATCCTCAAGAAAGCTTATTACCTGATAAACTAAAAGGAAAGAAATATCTTCAACAGAAGTAACATCTATGATGTTTGACTTACAGAGAGTGAATTATAAGAATTGGTCTTTTATACTTGCATTTTCTTTAATACTAATTCCTCTTTGTGTTTTCCGGTTTACCGGCCTAACCGTCAGTCCTCCAGGGTTTTATAAAGATGAAGCAGGAATTGCTTTTAACGGTTACTCAATCCTCAAAACAGGTAAGGATGAATTTGGGGTGATGTTACCTCTATTTTTCCGAAGCTTTGATGATTGGAAAGAACCCCTGTTTATCTACTCCCAACTACCTGCTTTAGCTGTTTTTGGTCAGGATATTTTGGCAACCCGAGTAACATCAGCTCTCTGGGGCCTGGCAACAGTACTTTTATTTGGCATATTGATAAAGAAAGTATTCAAAAGAACGTGGCTTATGCTTGTCGGTTTTCTTGTTCTTGGGTTTATGCCCTGGCATTTCCATTTTAGCCGGATTGGTTTTCAGCTGATAACACTCCCATTTTTCTTTACGTTGTATCTTTACTTGATACACAAGTTTCTGGACGAGAAAAAGGTCTCATGGTATTACTGGGCATCAGCTGTTTTAGGTATATTGTTTTATACGTATTATGCTGGGCGTTTTTATGGTCTTCTTTTTCTTGGAATCCAGTCACTGGTTTTATGGAAATATTTACGTAAAAAGGTTGTAATCCGTTCAATCATACTCTTTTTTCTTGTTCTGCTACCGGCAATAGTATGGAACAATTTTTACCCAGATACGTTTACTTCACGGTATAACTCGGTGGCTCTCAACACCCGTTATGACTCAATTGAAAAAATGACTGAAATCTATGTGACCGGATACTTTCATTACTTCTCTCCGCAGTTTTTGTTTATTACTGGAGATACCAACTTGCGTCACTCACCTCAGTATCACTACCCATTACTATGGGTGACATTTCCATTAGTTTTAGGCGGTTTATTAGGTTTAATTAAACGGCGTCATCAACCTTTTTATCAGTTAGTACTTCTGGGATTGCTTACCTATCCAATGGCATCATCTATCACCACTGATGCACCTCATGTTCACCGGACAGTTCATGCAATTTCTCTATTTGGGCTATTGATGATGATAGGTGTTATTCAGTGGCAGGAATGGTTTATAACTGTTAAGAGAAAACTCGGGAAACCTTATTGGTGGNNTTTGTTTTAGCTAGTATCCTTGGTGTTTATGTTGTCCTGTCAGTGTTTGAGTGGAGGATGTTTATCCGTTTTTACTACAACACGTACCCTCAGAATTCTGAGCTGTGGTTTCAGGTAGGTGACATTAAGGCCATTAAAGCTTTAACAAAATACCCGATACCTCATATTGTTTCTTTAAATGTTGCGGAGAATCGTCCGAGCACGTATGAATTGGTTACCAAAATGGATCCGTTATCAGTTCAAAAGGGACACAAAGGAGTCATGTTTCAGGATATGAAGCAACTTAAAATTCCAGGAATAGGGTACTATCTGCTTAATTACGAAGACTGTATTACTTTCAAGGATAGATATCCGTACTCACACTTGATTGAAAAGCCGTATGATAACTTCTGTATTTATCGGATTTAAGTAATTTCTTCTTAGCATACTCAACTAAAAAAACCTTAACATAATCATATAAAAACAAAAACGGCAATATTCGGCAACATCTGGTAATTATCGGCAAAATTTGGTAATGTTACTGTATGCACATTCCGCCGACCTATCAGTTNNGGCTCAAAGCTCAGTTAGAATTGACTCATTCAGCTAAGATTCTAGAGCGGTACTCTCGACAGAAAAGCTTATTAAAAAGTTCACTGTTTTCAGCTCGCATTGAGGGTAATCCTCAGACCTTATCTCAGCTTGAAGATGGCGGCTGGGTAAACAGCAAAGCCAAGCATAAACTGGAAGTTGCCAATCTTTATAGGGCGTTGGAATATATTCTTTCAAAAGACTGGAAAAATGAGGTAACTACCGATGATTTTAAGCATATCCATAACAAAGTCTTGCAAGGATTATCCCGGGAAACGGGGTTCTTGCGGACTGAACCCTCTGCTATTTACAATACTGCTGGTATTGCCGTTTATATTTGCCCGTTACCTCACGAGATTAAACCATTACTGCAACAGCTTCTTATCTATATTAACCAAGACTTTGAACCACTCATCCCTATTAAAGCTGCCTTGTCACACCTGGTGTTTGAGAAAATCCATCCGTTTTTGGATGGGAATGGACGAGTAGGCCGGTTACTGATTCATTTAATCCTTAAAAAATGGAACTATGACTGCCGGGGGTTAGCACCAGTAGAAGAATACTTGGATAATAACCGTCAGACATATTACGATCTATTGTCAGAAAACAAACAGGATAGAACTGAGTTTGTGGAGTTCTTTTTGGAGGGCTTGTGTTTTGGCTTGCGCTCAGGATTGGCGGATAATAAACTGCAAACTAGCCAACCCATCAACCCTGAATTACGGTTGCCGCCGAGGCGATATGAAATCCTACAGATTATCCGTGATCATAAAATGGTCAGTTTTGACTTTATTAAAAGACGGTTTATGGCAATTCCCGATAGAACCTTGCGGTATGATTTAGAAAAATTAGCGCTAGATCGATATATCCAAAAACGGGGGATAACACGGGGAGTGAGGTATGAAGTAGTTGAAAAATCTGTTGGAAATTGACAGAATACTTTCATGGCAAATNNCGTTTTAAACTACTGTGTGATGACTATGGTAAGGATCGGCAGAAATTCAAAGAGCAGTTTGATAAAGAAGGTGAGACAGTGGTAGCTATTATCAAAGATTGGGAACGGCGTTTATGCGGACATATGGAAAAAGGAGACAAAGCAGTTTTTTCAAGTAAGTTGGCAGACAAATTCTGGGAAGAAGTCCGCGCTTACTTTCCCTACATTGACCAAGTGGGAGTAAAAATCCGGATAGTTAGTACTGCTTAGGCTTTGGCTTTTTTAGATTTTACCCGGGCTTTGATGACAAATTCCCGTACCTGACCATCATTGGTTTCAAATTCCTGAACACCAGTTAGCTGATAGAGATTAAGTAACTGGGTGCTTAGGCCGTCTTCCACATCAGCCAGTTCATCTTTAAGTTCCTGAAGTTTAGCTTTGATCGAAATTGATTCAGGAGTACTTGCTAATTCTTTTTTCCGCTGCTGGATGACTTTGCGGGATTCTTTAGCCTGCTCTTCTGCTTCAGATAGTTGGATATCGTTAATCAAGATATTTTTAAGACTTTCATTTAATTCTTTGATTTGTTGATGGAGCTCATCAGCTTGGGCGGCTTTACGGGAAACAAGGTTTTGGACTGCCTGAAAGTTTTCTTCATCAAACAACGCTTCTTCCGCTTCAAGGGTAGTCTCATCTTTGCCAACCAACACCTCAACTTCAGGTTGAGCGGTTTCGTTTTCTGCCACAATTTCTGCATCTTGGATTTGAGGATCACCTTGAGTATCGGCCATAGAGCCTCCTAAAAAAGTATATGCTTTGTTATGTGCCCACTATACCGATAATTGTTACTCAAAGCAAGAGGGGTGAGGTTTGCTACAATAAGAGTTATGCACTGGAAAACTCTTAGTAAACAAAGACTCCATAGTGACAAATGGCAGGATATTACCCTAAATACGTTTTCAACCCCAAATGGTATAACCGGCACCTACGTGGCTGTAAACAAGTACCATGATAGTGCAGCGATAATTGCCCGTAATAATCACCATGAGGTAGCCTTAATCTCAGTCTACCGGTACGTAATTGATGAAGAAGTCTGGCAAGTACCGTTAGAGGCCATTGAACAAAATGAAGATCCCATGCAAGCTGCCAAACGTGGAGCAAAAGAAGAGTTGGGGGTTTGGCCTCAAACTATAGAAAAGATTGGAGAGTTTTACCCTGATCCTGGAATGTTAAAGCAAAAAGCAACTGTGTATGAGTTAACTGATCTTGAACCGTTACATGATGAGGTTACTCATGAAGTACTAGAGCAAGAAATGATTGTTTCCATTCAGTGGTTTTCACTTGAGAAAATTGAAGAAATGATTACAAACAGACAAGTAAAGGATGGCTGGACTCTTTCAGCACTTCATCTGTATAAAAATCATGGTAGATAACAATACTATTCTCTTATCCTCAGAACTTGAATACAAAAATCCCTGGTTTAAGGTCTATAAAGAACGGATTCGCTACCCTAATGGGACCGAAAACGATTATTACATTGTCAAACGGCCAACATACTTTGTTGGGATTGTGGCTATTGATAATGAATCAATTATTGTCTTAAAACAGTGGCGGCCGACCTTTAAAGACTGGAACTATGAAATTCCAATGGGTGCTCTAGAAAAGGATGAAGATGTTATTAAAGCGGCTCAGAGGGAATTTTTTGAAGAAACGGGATATAAGGCTGAAAAATGGCAGTATATTGGTGNNTCGGTTAGTGGTTGTTGCTGAACAGCTTATTAAGGTAACTGGAGAGGCAGAAGACAACCCTAAAGAAGTAATTGAAGTACTTACGATGCCGGTTGCTGACTTTGAACAGCTGATTGCCACTGGTGCACTTATTGACGGACCGACATTGGCAAGTTATATGATATATAAAAGCAAGATGGTTAGCATTTAATTACTAACAACTTATTAACACCTTATGAAATTACTTGTCACTGGCGGTGCAGGCTTTATTGGTTCAAACTTTATCCGGTATTGGTTTGAGTATCATCCAGAGGATGAAATCATTAATCTTGATGTCCTGACCTATGCTGGCAACCTGGAAAACCTCAAAGATGTTGAACATTATCCAGGTTACCGGTTTGTTAAAGGTGATATTTGTGACAAAGAGATCGTTGATGAGTTGGTTGGGAGGGTCGATGTTGTTGTTCATTTTGCGGCTGAAAGCCATGTTGATCGCTCAATCTTAGGGCCGGAGGTATTTGTGAGAACCAATGTTTTTGGGACGTACGTACTTCTTGAGGCTGCCAAAAAACATAACAAACGCTTTCACCATATATCTACGGATGAGGTCTTTGGTAGTTTAGAACTTGGTTTGGATAGTACGTTTTCTGAAACGACTAGTTATGATCCCAGTAGTCCCTATTCCGCAAGTAAAGCCAGTTCTGATCATCTCGTTAGAGCGTACCATCGTACCTATGGCTTGCCGGTAACTATCTCAAATACATCCAATAACTATGGCCCCTATCACTTTCCGGAAAAGTTTATTCCATTGGCAATCACCAATATCTTTGAGGGTAAAAAAATCCCGATTTATGGAGCTGGTAACCAAGTCCGTGATTGGCTCTATGTCCTTGACCATTGTCAGGGGATTGATTTGATTTTACAGAAAGGCAGGATTGGTGAAACGTATTGTATTGGTGGTTTAACTCAGGATATTCCCAATATCGAAGTGGCCAGAATGATTATCAACTTGATGGGAGCAGATGAAGATTCA
>DCTD01000084.1:0-9359 GCA_002335355.1 Patescibacteria group bacterium UBA1449 | reverse complement strand
GATTAAATATGTTAAAGATAGACCAGGGCATGATGTGCGGTATGCCATTGATTGGCGTAAAGCCCATGAAGAATTAGGGTATCAGCCAGCTTATACGTTTGAAGAGTATCTTAAAAAAACCATTGACTGGTATCAAGATCACGAGGAGTGGTGGAAACGTGTCAAGTCCGGTGCCTATCAGGAATACTACCAACAGCAATACGGCACTTAAGATTTTTTTACTTGTGCTATAAAAAACGCTACAATACTTGAAAGTAACATTAAATATCGACTTATTAAGGAGGTATGGTATGCATAGTGGAGATATTTCGACTCAGTGGCTTCAGGCTCAAACATTTTCTATTCAAAAAGGTTTAACCATCGATGGTGTGTGTTTGAAAGAACTTAAACCGATTGTCGATGGCAGGGGAGATGTCATGGAGTTGTGGAGCGAGCCGTGGGTTGATGGCCAGTGTATTCTTCAGCCAAAACATGTCTATCATTCAGCTACTGACTTTGGCGTCATCAAATGCTGGCATCTCCATGCCAGTCATACTGACCAGTTTGTTGTCAACCGTGGCAAGCTCCAGGTTTCACTCGTCGATGTCCGGGAAGATTCGCCTACCTTTTTACATGTCAACAAGCTCATTTTAGGTATCCAATCGCCAGGGTTTTTAAAAATTCCGCCTGGAATTATGCACGGTTGGAAAGCACTGTCCTATCCCGAGGTCATTGTTCTCAACTTTCAGTCAGACATGTATGATCCCTCTGATGAATACAAATTTCCCTGGAACTGTGTATTAGAAGAGATTTGGGAACCTAAAAATGGCTAAACTTCCAGCGTTTCTCTGTACCGGTTCTTCCGGACTAATTGCCAGTGCAGTCAAAGCAGCGGTTAAACAACAAGATTTCCCTTTCTTTGGTATCGATCTTCGTGGTGAAGAACAACCAGTCAATATTCTGGTAAAGGAAGAATTAGATAAGGTAATTAGTTCACTTATTGATTCAGTAAGTAGAGAAAAATACCAACCGGTGTTATTCCACTTTGCTGCTGTTACTTTTACTGGCTTTAACCTAACACAAGAGCAGGTTGATTTATCCTGGAAGTTAAACGTTGAGGGTACACACAATGTAGTCGAGATGTGTGCACATCATCACATTCCGTTAGTCCACATCAGCACTGACTTTGTTTTTTCAGGGTGCACCAAATCAACTCCCTATCTACCTGAAGACTCGATATGTCCTGATACCACTGTTTACTCTCAAACGAAAGCTAAAGCGGAAGAAATCGTTATGCGGGCAAAAAATGAGCAAATGGTTGTTATTCTCCGGCTTGCATTTCCCTATGGTAATCCTCATCACTCTAAACCAGGACTGGATAAAAAAATGATGAACTGGATGGATACGAAGCCAGAAGTCAACCTGTATTCAGACCAAAATATTTGTCCGACACCAATTAGTTATATAGCCAAAGCATGTGTTAAGACTGCTCAGCTTATAGTGGAAAACAACATTTCATCGGGAAAAATTCTTCATGTTGTTGGTCAACCAACGACTCCTTACGCGTTTAGTGTTTTAGTTAAAAACATTTTTGAGAAAAACGTGGTTTTAAAAGAAGCGAGTGTTGAGGGTAAAGGAACTAAAAACTTTGTATTGGATACCACTGACACTGAAAAGATCTTGGGAATCACTGCTCCAAGTCATGAGGAAGAATTATGTAAGTTACAAGCTGAACGTGCTTAACCCTTTTATCTGTACAAAACACTGCTTCATCTTCATGGTTTGACAAACTCCAACCGCTTCGAAAACTTACCTAATTTACCCAGGTAACAGGCGTAGTTATAAGGATTTTTTTTCATAAGGAGTCCGGCTGAGCAGATAATGGTAAAGCCGATGGCAAACAGGGCGTCGGGATTTTTTAACACAAAGAGTAAACGGTTAACAAAAAATATATATGGTTTACGGATAAGTTCAGACTTTGAAAGCGTGTACCCACTCACAAGGCTTGCTGCAGAAGTGTCGATAAAGATCTGATCGTTATCGTCACCACCTGACTGTTCAAGTTCAACAAAGTAGGTTTGGTTACGTGAGGCTTCAACTATTGGAAAGCCAAATGGAAACTGACGCTGGCCTTCGATATTAAACGCACTTCTTTGAGATTCAAAAAGAACATTTCTTTCTTTATCTAATAAACGGAATGTTAATTGTGCAGGGTTTTGAGAATAATGGGAAGTCATATAGGCATCTCCCTCATATCTCATGTTGAGAGCCAAAATGGCTAGATTCGACGTTTCTGCGGTAAAGGGCACAGTTATTTTGCTATTAAGCAGCGACTGTTCGTTATTTACAGTAAACAAGTGTTGAGTAACTGGGTGTCTGGACACAAAAAGCGTAGGTGAGTATGAACCCGAGTAAATGGTTAACAAACAAAAGAGAACAATAAGATTTCCAAAAATAAAAGCCTTATTAAGTGAAAATGCAGGTATTTCATAGGCTGGTTTTTCATTTGTTTTGACTTCACTAATGCTTTGTTTACCTGAAAAATAAAGGTATTCAACCAATCTATACAAAAAAGCAGCCACAGCGATACTTAACGTTAGTGTTATGGTAAGACTTAAAAGCTCACTAAATCCTTTATGAGTAATAACAGTTGCAAAATAGTGCATAATATCTGAGCTATAGGTCACAATCTTTAAATGGATTAAGTAGAGCGAGTAACTGATCAAACCTAAGAAAACGAGGATTTTGTTTGAAAAAATTCGGTAGACTATCGTTCCTTGAGAAATTGCTGAAACCATTACAGCCCCGATTACCCAGCTGGAGATTAAGAAATACCAGTTTTCAACCTGATCACTGGCACCATGACGGATAGTATCATCGGCCCATTGAGTTGCACAAAAGAGAAGAAGAACGATAACACAAACTTCTTTCCGGCTTATAAATGACTGCAGTGTATTCCAGATTCGATCTTTACTTAGATAAAGTGTACCGATAACTGTTCCGACCATAAATCCTGTGGCTCTGCCAAGATGTAGTCCGTTAAAGGCAGCATAAGAAAAAGCAGCTTTATCCAAGTCAAACAGGATTTTTGTGACACCAATAATAATGAAAATTGCCACCCAGATGTTTGTTTTCCGAGCAAGGGCAATAAGGGGAATAGCGATAATCGGGTAGAGCAGATAAAAAAGCACTTCAGGAGCAAGACTCCAGAAAACCGATAAGAGTGGTTCAATATACTTTCCAAACGTTGTGGTAAGAGTTACATTTGTCAGAAAAAGGTAGATTGTCTGTGCAAGACCAGTAAAGGTGATGAGTGTCCCCTGAGTAAACTTAGGCAGAATAAACGTATTAAAGATAACCAGGCAAAATTGCAACCCAATGAACGCCACAAAAATAGTCTTGCCCAGCGTTCTCTTGTAGTCAAATCTTCTCATTGATTGCCATAGAAAAGAAAAAATGATTGTAACAGTTATCAGAAGGAATAGCTGATGATACCAGTATAGGCTCACATAGTATTGTAAGATTCGAAGGAGGCTTAAGAAGATACAGACAACAGCAAAAACAGGAATGATTCGGGTATAACGTTTCTGAACAAACTGAGAAATACTTGGGACCTTGGGATACAGATAGGCCATGAAAAAGCCGCACAGTACAAATAAAATCTGAACTGCGTTTGGTCCAACCTGAAACAGTCGATAAAAGAACGTACCAATTTGAGGGCCGAAGACGGAATGAGCTTCAAAACCACTATGAGACAGTAAAACTGAAAGGGCGGCAAATCCCCGTAACCCATCTAGTGCTTGTATCCTTGAACTCATAGTTATCCATTGTACTGAGTCAGAACTGCCTCATCAATGATTGGGGGTTTATTGAAAAGAAAAGTAATTAAACATTATTTTCCTTTGCGCCATTTCTCGATCTCCTTGTGGTTGCCTGAGAGTAAGACTTCCGGTACTTTCCAGCCTTTATACTCTGCTGGCCGGGTATACTGAGGGTATTCAGTTGTTAACTCATCAGTACATGCCGTTTCAGCTGGTAGGTTGTAGGATTCTTCAAGGAGTGAAGCCGGATTAACAACACCAGGAAGTAAACGTACAATACTATCTACTAAAACCATTGCCGGGATTTCACCTCCAGTTAAGACATAAGGGCCGATGGAAACCACCTCATCAGCAATATAATCATGGACTCGATGATCTATTCCCTCATAGTGACCGGCAATGAGGATGATATGGTCTAATGTGCTGTATTCGAGGGCTTTGCCTTGGTTATATAGAGTCCCTTTAGTGTCAAGTAATAGTACTTTACTGTCTTTTTTATGACTTTTGGCTTTAAGGTCAGTTACTGCTTTATCAATAATATCAACCCGCATAACCATCCCAGCACCACCTCCAAATGGGCGGTCATCAACCGATCGGTAAGAATCAGTTGACCAATCACGAAGATTGTGTAAGGCAATTGACACCATATCAGTATCTTGAGCCCGTTTAACAATGGACTCCTTAAATGGCCCATCGAACATTCCCGGAAATAGTGTTATGATATCTATCTTCATTGTTAGCAAAAGAAAGTAATGGTATTGGTTTGGGATGACAAAACTATCTTTGGAGATTATTTTACTTCATTATTGCAAATGTGTTTACTAAGATTGATAAAAACTGCTTGCCCGTTATAATGAAGTAGCAACTACTATACGTGTCAAAACAAGAAAGTATGTTTAACTGGTTTAACGCTGTTTTGAAAGAATTTAAGGAATTCTCGATGAAAGGGAATGTCCTTGACTTAGCCGTTGGTATTATTGTTGGTGGAGCGTTTGGAAAGATTGTCACCTCTCTTGTTAACGATATCTTGATGCCTCCCATTGGCTTATTGCTGGCTCGAGTCAATTTCTCACAACTCTATTTTAATTTGTCCGGCAGCCAGTATGGATCTCTGGACGAAGCCAGGTTAGCTGGTGCTCCAACCATTAACTATGGAATGTTTTTAAATAATTTAATCGATTTTATTATTGTTTCTTTTTCAGTTTTTATTTTAGTTAGAGGGATTAACCGCTTAAGAAGAGGTAAGAAAGTTANNGAGTTAAGAAAGCTACCAAGACCAAAGACTGTCCGTTTTGTTTGAGTGCCATTCCGGCAAAAGCAATTCGTTGTCCTCATTGTACGTCAAAACTTACTGATACCTTAAATAAAAAAGATGAACTATCAGCACATTTATAACCAGGACTACTTCAACGGTAAAAACTCCTTTTTCTATAAACTGGGGTATCAAAGAGTGCCTCAGTTTTATTTTGATACTCTTTACAACCGGATAAAAAGATANNCAGGGAACTGTGTTGGATGTAGGTTGTGCATATGGATATTTGCTAGAACGTTTTCCAGAACCATTTCAAAAGTATGGATTAGATGTTTCCGAACATGCGATTGAAGTTGCTCAAAAAAGAGTCCCAAAAGGAACATTTGTTCTTGGAAATCTCGAAGTAAAGCTACCATTAAAGCCTGATTTCTTCACCGTTATTACTGCCAACGATGTTTTAGAACACGTCCAAAAACCTCAGAAAGCTTTGGAAAACTTGTTTAAGCTTTTAAAGGAAGACGGAATTTTGTATATCACTACTCCTAATAAAAATAAGGCCAGAGAACTACTATATACCAAGTTTGATTCGATGGAACATCATATTTCTTTACTTTCTCATCAAGAGCTAAAAGACCTGCTCGAAGCTGTCGGATTTACCATTATTGATCACTGGACATATGTTAATCCCCTTACTTTTTTCCGTTTTAACTCAAACATTGGACTAGAATCAGCCTTTATCTGTTCAAAATAAAAAAGACATTATAAGACTTATGTAACATATATATTCAGATATATGAAAAAAGCAAAGCTAACATTTCTCAAAAATATAATTTGTGCTATATTCAGCCTATGAATATNNCGGCATCGTTACTGCAGCTGTATTGGCTGATTTTGGCAACCAGGTTTGGGGGCTTGATATTGACCCCAAACGGATTGAAGACTTAAAAGCAGGCAAAACCCCGATTTATGAACCACGTTTGGAAGAATTTCTTGAGCGAGGGATAAAAGCTGAACGTTTACACTTTACTACTTCATATACTGAAGCATTGGCTGACGTTGACATCGTCTTTGTGTGTGTCGGTACACCTCAAAGTGAAACCGGAGAAGTTGATTTGCGCTACGTTGAGTCTTCAATAGAATCTATTGCCAAAACCATGACCAGACCGTTGGTGATTGTGTTAAAAAGCACGGTGCCTCCGGGAATTCACAAATCATTAACAATGATTATGGACAAATATTCACAAGTTGAATATGAGTTTGCTTCTGTTCCAGAGTTCTTAAGAGAGGGATCAGCTATTGCTGATACCTTAGTACCTCCTCGGGTAGTAATTGGGGCAAACAGCCAGCAGGCTCGGGATATGCTTTTAAGTCTTCATGATTCAATTCCAGGAGAACGGATTGTTACTGATATTATCAGTGCTCAAATGATTAAATATGCTGCTAATGGTTTTTTAGCTACCAAGATTTCTTTTGCTAATGCTGTTGCCCGGGTTTGTGACGGGGTTGGTGCTGATGTTGCGGCGGTAATGAAAGGTATTGGGACAGACCCACGGATTGGATCTTCATTTTTATATCCTGGATTAGGGTTTGGTGGTTCCTGTTTTCCTAAAGATATAAAGGGTCTGTATTATCTTGCCAAAGCATCAGGGTATGACTTCTCTCTTCTTTCTATTGTTGATGAGATAAACAATACGCAGGTTGACTATGTGCTCAACAAAGCTGAAAAAGTTATTACTTCATTTGAGGGAAAGAGAGTGGGGGTTTTAGGATTAGCCTTTAAACCAGATACTGATGATATGCGTGAAGCGCGTTCAACAGTTTTAATTGAGTCTTTATTGGCAAAAGGTGCTTCTGTTACTGCCTATGACCCGGTAGCAACAGAAATGGCAAAGCGTATTATCGGTGACAAAATTACCTATATGGCTGATCCGTATGATGTCGTTAAAGGTGCTGATGTGGTTGTTGTTGCTACCGAATGGAATGAGTTTAAAGAGATGAATATGGAAAAAGTAAAAGACTTAATGAAAGGCTCTCTTTTGATTGATGGCAGAAACATTTATGATCCGCAGGAAATTACAGAACTGGGGTTAACCTATATTGGTGTCGGGAGAGGGTAGTATGAAAACGGCATTGATCACTGGAATTACTGGACAGGATGGTTCCTATCTTTCCCAATTACTGCTTTCAAAGCACTACTCTGTTGTCGGTATGGTTAGCCGTGACCATGATATTGGTGATCAGAATATTCGTGATTTTAGGGACAAGCTTATCCTTGAATACGGGGATTTACTTGATAAAACCTCAATCGAGGCAATTATTGTCAAACACAAACCAGATGAAATTTATAATTTAGCTGGTTTAACTTTTGTCCCAGCTTCATGGGAACGTCCAGCCCTAACCTATGATGTCAACGCAATGGGAGTATTACGGATACTTGAGTTGATTCGCGACAAATGTCCCAAAAGCCGTTTTTTCCAAGCTACTTCTTCAAAAATCTTTGGTAATTCCAAGCAAGAAGAACAAACGGAAAAGACTGCGTATCAGCCTGAAGATCCTTATGCAGTTTCAAAACTGGCAGCTCACCTAAGTATTGATGTTTTTAGGAGATACTTTGCTATCTATGCTGTCTCCGGAATTCTGTATAACCATGAGTCAGAACGGAGAGGTCCTGAGTTTGTAACTAGAAAAATTACTTTAGGTGCAGCAAAAATTAAACTAGGGTTGGAAAACTCATTAGCATTAGGCAATCTTGATGCCCAGGCAGACTGGGGGTATGCGCCAGACTATGTAAAGGGGATGTGGCTTATGCTCCAGCAAGAAAAGGCTGATGACTATATCCTAGCAACAGGACAGCTGCATACAGTCAGAGAAGTCTGCGAAATTGCTTTCGGCGAACTTGGATTAGACTACAGAAAGTTTGTTACAATGGATGAGCAGCTCTACCGACCCGCTTCCAAAAAAAACTACTACGGGTGTCCTAAAAAGGCAGAAGAAACATTAGGGTGGCAGCGTGAAGTGAGTTTCAAAGACATGATTAAGCTAATGGTTAATCATGACTTTGCAGTACTGTCAAAACGTTTATAAACAACAGGGTAATTGTTACACTGTTAACAATTTGTTTTTATGAAAAAAGCACTCATTACCGGTATTACTGGCCAAGACGGATCATACTTAGCCGAGTTCTTACTCAACAAAGGCTACCAAGTCTATGGAATGACACGCCGTAGTAGCACTCCAAACTATGGACGTCTAGAACATATCATTAACGATATTCAGTTAGTATCGGGTGATCTGTTTGACCAACACTCCATCACTCAGGCTGTAAAAAACATTCAACCAGATGAAGTCTATAACCTGGCTGCTCAGTCATTTGTAAAAACTTCATGGGATCAGCCGGTGCTGACTGGTGACTTTACAGGATTAGGAGTAACCCGGGTATTGGAAGCTCTGCGTATCGCCAAACCGGATGCAAAGTTTTATCAAGCTTCGTCTTCTGAGATGTTTGGTAAAGTCCAGGAAACCCCACAATCTGAAAAAACACCGTTTTATCCCCGGAGTCCTTACGGAGTAGCAAAGGTTTATGGTCACTGGATTACCGTTAACTACCGTGAGTCTTACAATATGTTTGCTTGTTCAGGAACTTTGTTTAACCACGAATCGCCCCGAAGAGGCTTGGAGTTTGTAACCAGAAAGATTTCTAACGGTGTAGCCCGAATTAAACTGGGTAAACAAGACAAAATCGAACTTGGTAACCTGGAAGCCAAACGGGACTGGGGGTATGCCAAAGATTATGTTGAAGTCATGTGGTTGATGCTACAACAGGAAAAGGCCGATGACTACGTTATCGGTACCGGAGAAACCCATTCTGTCCGGGAGTTTTTAGACGAAGCGTTTAATGTTGTTGGTATTGATGATTGGTCACCGTATGTGGTTTCAGAGCATCCTGACCATGTTCGTCCAGCTGAGGTAGATTTGCTTGTGGCTGATCCCTCNNTTTTAAAGTGGCAAAATAAAACGAGTTTTCCAGAACTAGTCAAGATTATGGTTGAAGCCGATCTGGAAATGGAGCAGAAAAAAGTATGAAAGTAGTGATTGTCATTCCTACCTACAACGAAGTGGATAATATTGGGCGTCTCATAGAGTTTTTAGAGTTAACTGTTTTTCCCAAAACTTCAAAAGATTATGACATGAACGTGCTGGTAGTCGATGATTCTTCTCCTGATGGAACGGCTGAATTAGTTAAAAAATTTCAAAAAAAGTACTCAAACGTTCATTTATACCTCAATACTAAAAAAGCCGGACTAGGA
>DCTD01000002.1 GCA_002335355.1 Patescibacteria group bacterium UBA1449 | reverse complement strand
TTTTGGGCCACGCTATTTAATACCCGGAATGGCTATGCTGGCATTGTTTATTGGCATATGGCTTAACAAACAAAGTCATCATATTTGGAGTCGATTAGTTGCTTTTTTACTCTTTGCACTCTCTTCAGCAATTTCTTTAACTGGAGCTCTTACAACTAATAGTGTGCCACCAAAAGTAGAAGCAACGTTTCTCCATGCCAAGTATGATTTTTTCAGAAATATTGACTATTTGTTGGAAGGAAAAAGCAGTAGTTTTATCTATAAACAGTACGTAGCCAATGATCTTAGTCTCGTTCATTACTACCTCATTATTTATGGTCTTCTGGTAACCGTTGTTATAACCATCTTGTTTATTGTGCCACTAGTTAAAAACCATGAAAGTTAACGTTTCCTATAAAAACCATCAACCGTTTTTTACAAAAGTGTCTTTCTGGGCAAACAATCTTCAGTGGGAAAAGGTAGTCTTCTTATTTTCCTTAGTAGTGAGTGTGTTAGCAACACTTTACTCGTACATTCATGGGTATGTGATTGTATATGGAGATGCTGAATCACACTTAAACATTGCCAAAAGAGTAGTAGATAGTCTAACTCCGGGTATGGCCCAACTTGGAGGTATCTGGCTCCCTCTGCCTCATTTACTGATGGTTCCCTTTGTTGCCTTTGACCCGTTGTGGAGAACTGGACTGGCTGGTTCAATAGTTTCTGGAGTTGCCTTTGTGACTTCCTGTGTTTTTCTTTTTAAACTGATGAAGTTACTTACTCACCACCTAACTGCTTCTTTGTTTGCTGTTGGCTTGTTTGCTTTTAACCCAAGCGTTCTCTACATCCAAAGCACACCCATGACAGAAATGCCACTTATTGCCTTATTCATTGTTTCTACCTATTTTTTTGTTAAGTTCGTTAAAAACCCTGACGATATTCTTTCTCTTATCTTAGCCGCATTCTTTGGGTTTTTGGCTACCTTAACTCGGTATGATGGTTGGTTTCTGGTTTTGTTCCAAGCTGCCGGCATTATTGTGGTTTCCCTGTCATTAAGACACTTTAGAAATCAATGGAGTAGGATGGAGGGGAAACTGATTTTATACTCAACACTTGCTTTCTTTGGCATACTGCTCTGGTTTGTTTGGGACTGGCTCATTTTGGGTGATCCCCTGTACTTTACCCACAGCGAGTTTTCAGCCAAATCACAACAGTCACAATGGCTGGCACGGGGAGAGTTGCCTGCCTACCAAAACCTTGTCATGTCATTCCTTTACTACTTGTTAACGACAATGAGTACGACCGGTATTCTTGTTTTTTCAATTGGTATAGCCGGACTTTTCTACTTTCTGTTTGTCAACAAGTATCGACACAGGTTTCTCATTGCCCTTATTGCCATAGTGCCGTTTATTTTCTATGTGGTAACCCTTTATATGGGCCAATCAGTTATCTTTTTACCATCTATTACACCTAAAACTTTTGAGTGGCAGCTTTTTAACGTCCGGTACGGCTTAATGATGGTGCCAGTTATTGCCCTGTTTGCCGGATATCTTTACACCCGAAGCAGCAAACAATCAAAAGTGTTTTTACTGGTATTGGCAACAATCCAAATTGGTCTCTTTGCCGTAGGGTATTCAAAAAATATCGTTTTAGAAGATGGCCTCACTGGGTTATCAGCAGCTAAGAATCCTGATGCACAACGATGGATGGCAGAAAACTACGACTATGGTTTGGTTTTGTTGGATGATTATGCTCGGACTTTAAGTGTTGTTAAATCTAACATCCCTATGGAAAATGTTATTTATATCGGAAACAAGCCGTACTGGGAGGAATCGTTTATTGAACCAGAAAAATATGCCCGTTGGATTATTATGCAAAAAGATGATCAAGTGTGGAAGCATTTAAATGATGATCCAGCCATGCAGGGAAGATTATTTAAATACTTCCATAAAGTCTATACTTCAGAAGAAATACTTATCTTTAGGAGAAGTGAATGAAACATAAAATCCTTGTCTCTCTAATCTTACTGTTCATCGTTTTTTTTGGGGCTCGTCCGGTAAATGCTGATACGCGAATTTGGGAAATCCAGTCAATCGATACCGTAAAATTTTCCCGTGACAATGCCAGAGTCCCTGATCCGCCTGAGGACGTTTCTCAGTGGATGAAAAACATTGCCCAGATTAAGCNNGCCAACTCACGTTTCCCTTGGAACACCATATGATGAAGAGTTCATGCCTGTTTTACGACTGTGGGTTAGTGAGGCAAGAAAAAATGGCCTTAAGGTTTGGTTTAGAGGTAACTTCTCAGGCTGGGAGGGGTGGTTTGGATATCCACAGTTTACTTCTGTCACTGAACATCACACGAAGACCAAAAATTTTATAACTAAACATCCTGAACTTTTTGAGGCTGGTGATATCTTTACCCCAGCACCAGAACCGGAAAACGGTGTTATTGGTGATCCCCGTTTCTATCCGGGCAATAAGGATACGTTTAATCAGTTTTTAGTTGATTCCTACATAAACTGTAGTCAAGCGTTTGCCGATATCCGTAAACCAATAACCTGCGGTTATTTTTCAACTAATGCTGATGTGGCTAGGGAAGTTCTGACAAGGAAAGTGGTCAAGCAAATTGGTAATGTCGTTGTTATTGACCATTACACTAAAACCCCTGAAACGTTTGGCCGTGACATTGAATATCTCTACCGTCAGTTTGAAGCACCCATTGTCCTTGGCGAGTTTGGAGCTCCAATACCTGATCTTCAAGGGGACTTAACTGAAGAAGAACAAAAAAGAATCGTTACCTCCCTCTTGAATCAACTCTATCAGCACCGTCATATTGTTAAAGGTGTTAACTACTGGACGTTTGCTGGCAGCAGTACTTCCTTGTACAACAACGATGGAATACCGCGGCAAGTTGTTGAAGAATTAAAAAACTACTTTCAACCATTCATCCTAACAGGAAGAACTCTGTCGCCTTTAGGAGATAAACTAGGGAGTATGACTGTCCTGTGTTCAAGCTGTAATACTGTTACTGTGACCGATGCAAACGGAAATTACACATTACAATTTCCTGCTGGCAGACAAACACTTGTTATAGGAAACGAACAGTATCATTATCTATCAACCACAATCGAAGCCAGTAGAGGAGGGAGTATCGTACAGGACTTTGTCTTATCACCAACTCACTTAGATGGATGGTATCGGTTAAGGGAAAAAATATTCCAAGTACGACAAAAAATAATACAATTCTTTTAAGATTATTTATTGAGTGACTTTGCCATCAATCGTGTTACAACAGTAAAATCATCATTCTTAGATACTTTATTCCGTTTTGAGTATCCGCATTTAGTACACAGATGAACGACAATAAAATTGCCCCGTTTCTGGTCAATACCGACCGGTTCCATAAGACCAAGACAGTCAGAAGCTCTATCACCGGGATAGATATCTACATGTTTACTCCAAAGACAGTAAGGGCAGTGGTTAGTGTATCCGTTCCCCTTTACCGTTTTGCCACAATGCTCGCAAGTAAAATTCTCAATCGTACGAATAAACGTTGTTGAAGACATAGTAGTTTACAGTATCTTACTGGCTTGCCGAAGAAGAAGCCTCACTTGTCACTGCGCTGTCAACAAGACGGAGAAACTCATCAACACTCCGTGGATTCTGAATCCGTTTACCATTGAGGAAAAATGATGGTGTACCGTTAAGGTTTAATACTTCCGCTGACTGAGCATGTGCTTGTATCCTCTCAAGTACTGCAGGACTATTGTAGTCACTTGTGAATTGGTCTAAGTCAAGACCAAGTTCCTGAGCGTAGTTTCTAAACGTTGGAAACGGATCACGCTGTTCAGACCACTCTTGCTGATTTTGATACAGTAATTGAGACATCTCCCAAAACTTTCCCTGAATCCCGGCAGCCTCAGCAGCCTGGGCCGAGGGCACCGCATTCGGGTGAATTTGTGTTAACGGAAAATGACGGTATACGATTCTGAGTTCATCTTCTCTTTGCTGAAAAACTTCATTAACCATTGTAAAATAACTTGAACAAATCGGGCACTGATAGTCAGCATACTCAATCAACGTTGCTGACGCGGTTGCTTCACCTTTCACCCAATCATCCTGACTAACTGCAAGGGGTTCTTGTACTACCGGATTGTCTGAAAGCGTATCCTGATTAGGGAGCGTGTTTTGACTAACCGGAGGAGTTGGACGGACAACAATCCAGACTGTAGCTACAATCAGTACGATTCCAATAAGCCAAGGAATAAGGTTTTTTAGCTGGTTTACTGATGACTGAGATTGTTCCAGTTTCTTTTTCAGTTTTTGGCGTTCGTTTTGAGAAAGGTTTTCAAATTGTGAATCCATAGTGGCTGTATTGTACAGAATCTTAGGGAAAATCCAAGTTCAGCGTGTTATCTATTCCTAAAACAATGGGCGTTAACACTCGAAAATCTTCAATAATATAGTCCGGATGACATTTTTTCAGTTCTTTTAAATCATGGTAAGCACGGTTGTAGGGTGGATAATATAAAGCAGTTGCTATCCCAGCACGCTTACCCGCTACTATATCCTTATCAGAATCACCAATAATGAGCGCTTCATGAGGTTGAGCTTCCAGTAAATAGAGAGCTTTATGAATAATCTCAGGATGAGTTTTGTAGTGACTGACATCCTCTTCCCCTAAAAACAAGTCGATATATTCAATAATGCCATGATAGGCTAGTGCAGGTAGAACCGAATCCCGTTTAGAGTTGGTAACAATTGCCATTAAGACTCCATGATCACGTAGGGCAAGAATTGTTTCTTTAACATGAGGATACAGATCAACTTTGGGTAAGTGCTGGTTAACTTCCTTTAATACTGCTGTGTTATAGGCTTTGATGTCATGAACTCCCAATTTCAGCGGACCATTCCAGTCACCTAGGACTGTCTCTAGAATATCTTTAACTTCAATCTGTTTTCCAAATTGTTGAAAGACTTTTTTGTAGGCTGAGATCCAGATTTTCAATGACTGGGCTATACATCCATCCCAGTCAAAGAGAACATAGTGGTAGGCAGTTTTGTAAGCCATAGAGTTGAGNNGAAAACGAAAACAAGAGAAATACGATGTTCTACTAAAGGCCTCGATAGTCTGTACTTGGCTTATTCCACCACAATGGAATACTAACTTGTTTATTCAATAATCTGACATTATTATGGAATAGATACCAATAAACTCTAAACTGCTTTCTTACTTACTATGAATAGTTTAAAAAGAATCGTCACCGTCTCCTCACAAACTGAACCCTATGCTGGCGGAACGAACGACTTTAACGAACAAATCAAGGCCAGCCTCCCGTTTTTACTGCTCATAAAACCAGTTTTTAAAAAAGTACTCGTTATCGGATGCGGTGAGGGTTATGAAGTTAAATGGTTAGCAGACCATAATTATAAGGTGATAGGATTAACAAAATCAAAAAAAGAAGCAGAAGCTGGTAGGAAAAAGTATGGTGTCACTCTAAAAGTAGGGGATATGCACGAACTCCCATTTGCTGATAACACGTTTGACTGCATTTATGCTTCAAATGTCCTTGAGCACTCGGTTGCACCCTATATTGCGTTACTTGAATGGCGGCGGGTACTTAGAAAACAAGGCTGGTTGGTTACCGTCATGCCCTCCAAACGCTGGTTACCGGAATATTACCACTATTCAGTCTTAACTCACTCTCAGATGAAAGATCTATTGTTTAAGGCCGGTTTTACTGTACTGGCTGGACCAGAAACGAAAACTCAAATTGACATGCGTAGCGGAGACATCTTTTATGACTTAGGAAGAGGTTGGGGACATTATGATGGCTATGTAGCTGAAAAAGGAAGACTGCCAAAGAATACCTATATGGTAGGTAATCACATGCCTGTTCCAGTAAAAAGTAGTTTACCAGTAACCCTTATCAAATCAGTTCTTAAGTATCCCTACAATAAAGTCCGTATTTGGTATGCCCGGCACCATCGTGAGTAAACTGCCTCTTAGACAGGCACCTCTTTACTTATGTATTCCATTTAGCTATCCTTTTACTGGAATATGAACCATCTTATTCCAACTTGATGGAATAACTGTCTCACTATTCCATTATTAACGTCTTAGTTAGAATAATAAACTACAAATTCTAATCAACTGGAATAACCTATGCCACTAACTACCTCACAACCAATCTCACCTGCATCCTCATTTCAACCACCAGATCTGCCTCCTATGATTGACTATGATCCGCTAATAAGACAACTCGGTAAAGCCCATGATGCCTTAGGTAAACTAAACGGTTTACTAATCAATATTCCAAACCTTGATCTGTTAATAACTCCCTTACTCACAAAAGA
Source organism: Patescibacteria group bacterium UBA1449 (assembly GCA_002335355.1). Classification (GTDB taxonomy): domain Bacteria; phylum Patescibacteriota; class Microgenomatia; order UBA1400; family UBA1449; genus UBA1449. Next base: position 2,582 of record DCTD01000002.1, on the reverse strand, counting down.
AGCTGTCTTGAGTTCAAAAATTGAGGGCACCCAAGCAGATTTGGAAGATGTCTTTAGATATGAAGCTGAAGAAAAACAATCAGAAGCTAACGAAACTGAACGGGATGTCAAAGAGATCATTAACTACCGCCAGGCAATTCATGCCGCTATGGATGAGCTTAAGACTAAGCCAATTGGGGTTACCTTACTGCGGAATATCCACGCAATTCTCATGAACTCAGTGCGGGGCAATCAGAAAGACAAGGGCAGTGTCCGCAAAGCCCAAGTTTTTATTGGGATGCCAGGGTCAACCATTGACGAAGCTTTATATGTGCCTCCCTCAGCCACTGATTTGCCCAAATTTCTCAGTAGTTGGGAAGTTTATATTAACTCTGACGAAGAAAAGGATCCATTGGTTCAGATCGGAGTTGCTCACTACCAACTCGAAGCTATCCATCCATTTATGGACGGTAACGGCCGGATTGGCCGGTTAATGATCCCATTATATCTTTATTATCAACGTTTACTACCGTATCCATTGCTCTATATCAGTGAGTATTTTGAAGCTAACCGACCCCTGTACTACAAAAACTTACGCCAAGTTGACCACTACCGCGATTGGGAGACCTGGCTCCTTTTCTTTCTGGAAGCACTGACCGCTCAGTCACTGAAAACCCAAAAAACAGCCTTGATTATGCTCAGTTTGTATAACAATTTGAAAGAGGAAATCGCAATCTTTGGGTCCGCATACGCGATTCAGTTGTTGGATATTATCTTTGAGACTCCCATGGTTTCATTTGTTACCATTAAAAAACGGCTTAATACCCGAAGCAACCAGACTATTTATAACTTGATTGAAAAATTTGTTAAAGCCAAGATCCTGGAAGAGTCATCGGATAAAAAACGGAACCGGATCTATGTCTTTAGACAACTCCTTGATATTGTCAAATAAGCGAAACTGAACAAGTTTCTGCCATCTGCCTGTTGCTTACCAGCATCGCAGCTTGTTACTATTTAGATATGAATCATGCAGCCCTCAATTTCCCTTTGAATTTAATTAAGGGAAAGATTGCCGAGAATATTTTTGACCTAATGATTAGAGAAACAAAAAAATTTACAGTTCTCCATTCCGGATACGAGAATACGTTACCAGAAGTAGCTCAATATATTAATGGTATGACTGCTAAAGATGCCCTTAAAACGTTGCGTGAAACACCTGATTTTATACTTATATCTAACGATCAAGAACGAATATATGTTATTGAAGTAAAATATTATCAGTTATTAAACCATAACAGGCTCTACCAGGATGCAGTTGAGATGCTGGAAAACTGGAACCCATCATATTTGTTTGTCTTATCCGATAACCAATTCTATTTCGATTCAGCTGGAAAAGTAAAAGATAATTTCGGCAAAATAAACCCACTACCGACTGACTTAGTTCCAGCGCCGTTACAGGAAAAGTACAAGCACTTAGCTCACTACTTCCTCAATGGTCATCACACGATTGCAAAAGCAAAACCTCGAGAAAAACACTAATTAGTCTTTGTGTTCACAAAAATAACTTCCAATCGCTGAATATTCTTTAACAACAATATTTTCAGTAATAAACGCTGAAGCACTCCCTCCATCCAAGTTAAGTGCCTGAACAACTCTGATACTTTCCTGCTGAAAAATAGTCTCAATTACTTTTGGTAGTTCAGCCAAGTATGGACCGGCAGTTTCCAGGTTACTATCAACCACAACAAGAAAGAAAACCTTGTTATCTTCGGTAATTCCAACCACCGTCCGCCGTTCCGGTGTATCGTTTCGGATAGTTAGCGTAAGCACTTGTGAATTATGAATTAGCAACGGTCCGGTTTGCAGTCCCCACTGCGGTGTTTCTTCTGGCAAATAGATACTGATTGAAATCGTGTTATCTGATAACTTCATAATGTACCCATCAAAGGTTGGGTTTTTTACTGGGTCTGATTGATGTTGGCTTTCACTAACAAACCATCCAATCGGGTTATTTTTTTTGTCATAAAACCCACCATTAACCAATAAACGACAGTTTCTTTCCGAGTACAACTCATGAGCAAAATCATGATCAGAAAAATTTGGATATAGCTGCAATCGGGTTGGATCTTTGACAAACTCTAACCTGTAGTTATAGATGGTATCCTGGTAGTTAACTGAGGAAAACTTTTCTACTTCTTCTGGCGGCTTGGGTAGTTCTGAAAGGGTAGACTGGGGAGCTGGAATATGAGTCTGGAAAACGAGATTGGCAGTCTTTTGGTAGAGAAAGACTAGTGTTGCTCCTGTTACTACTATTAAAAGTAGGAGTGATAACAGAACAGTTCGAGTTCTCACAGTACGTTTATTATACTGTACTCTTGTTTCTTTCCTATATCACCAGTTCCCTTAATAGTAAGATGCTCTAAACACTCAGAAAATAAATAATTGTATAATTGACCGGTACTTAAAAACTGCTTACTATAAACGTATGATTACTAAGTTATTTTTCCTTTATGAATACTAATCCAACAAATACTCTAGAGTTAGAAAAGTCACCTCCAACCCAGAAACCAAAACGTATTACTCCTCAACAAGCGATCCTTCTT
>DCTD01000071.1 GCA_002335355.1 Patescibacteria group bacterium UBA1449 | reverse complement strand
GGATCCAAGGCTTGGCTAGGGTTAAAGCTCCAGCTTCCCTCACTATCAACCACAACAGTACCTTTTATAACTTGGGATGAGTGTATCTCAATTGTTAAGACAGTATTTGCCGGACCAGTACCTAAAAACTCTGGTTTGGTAGTATAGATCTGTTCATTGTTTTTAGCTGGATTAAGGATGACTACTTCTCCTGTTGCTGGTTCTTCAGCATAAGTCTCTAATTGCCGGGCACTTTCGGTACTTTCTGGCAACGGATCAAGTGAGAAACCTTTTTTTTGTGAAGACGGTGTGGCCGATTGGGTGCTTTCAAGATTTGTCGGTTCTAAGNNGTGGCTTGCGTATTTGGAACTAGGGCAACAGTCTTGGTAAAATCGTAGTTTTCTCCTAAGACAATGGTTGTCGGTAAGGGCGAATCATTGGCGGTAGTGGTTGTCACTTTACTTGTTCCTGTTTCTCCAACTATCTGAATCTCTACTAAAGTGTTAGAGGGATCGTACTGGGCATATTCTGTTAATTGAATATGCCGGGCATTTGCCAGACTGATAAGCCAAGTACCGTTTTCCTTTACTTGAGTTGATAGAGGTGCAGTGCCGGCAATGGTGACGTAGACGATGGCTCCAGTGGCTGGTTTACTGTTAGCGGTGGTAACGGTACCGTTAATTAAGTCTGTTTTGGGTTGAGAACCGAGTGCCGGCGCAGTTTTTATAATAATTGGATTACCCTCGTCATCACCAAAAGTTGCATTCTTTTCTCCACTCCTTATTTTAAACGAGTAAGATGTAGCCGGTTGCAAGTTGGTAATTGTTACGTGGTGCAGTTTACGGGGTTTTGATTGTCCAGTGAGCTGTTCACTGTCATCAACTTGAACTTGATCCAGTTTATTTTTCTGTCCATAAATGACAGAACCCGCGACTGCTTCACTGGTTCTCCATGAAACCGTAAACCGATCGTGGCTGACATTAGTTACCGTTACTTTTGTAGGTTTAAGGCTTGGATCGGATTGGATGTTTAATAAACCTTTTTNNTCCTAGGCTGGCAAAAAGGATAAAAACGCCAATAAGTGAGATCAATTTATTCATATTTTCGTTTACGTCTCATTACAGCTTTATTCACCACTACCTGTTGAACCTGATTCAACCGGATGTGTTCCACTTGGTGTTGCTGTCTTACCATTTTCCTCATTTACAGGAATAGACAGCGGTGTTTCCATCATAGCAAAGTCATCGCTTGCATTTCTACTATAGGGTTTTGTTTTATTTAGTTCAACCTCAGAAATAACCTGTCTTTTAATAATATTTTTTGTAACCGTTGAGTTAAGAGAGTTTTTGATAGGTTTAGCGGCTTCCTGGGCTACTTTGGAAATGGTAGTAGTTTTTTGTGAAGCTCTTACATCAGTGAAAAACCACAGCAATATGGTTACTAGACTTAAGAAGATGACAATGTACCAAAAGCTGATTGAATGTTTTTGTCTCATATGTAAACTATGTTTTTGCACCCATGTAAAAAATGCGGCCCCTTAACAGCAAGTTAACCTCTCTGCCTTGGGTTTTCTTATCTGCCTGGAGTGAGACTCTATCAATGGCAATAATTCGCGAACTTCTCTCTAAATCTTCGATAAAGGTCTTAACTTGGATGTAATCACCTTTAACATTAAGTGCAAATGAAATGGCTGGAATTTGAGAATCTGTTGCTTTGGCTTCTGAGGATGCAGAAAGTTTACTCCCTTTTTTATCGGTTTCAATAGAGGACTCATCAGTAAAAAGTGAAAATCCAGTAAACGATAACGATGAAAGAGTTAAACTATGGTTTTGTACATAGTAACGGAGGAGTTTTTCAAACTGCAAAAAATTGCTTGAATCAGGTACCGCAAGGTTAATCTGATCAAGAACTGGCGATATTTCCAGGTACTGTGGATAGAGTGNNGAGTGAGTCGAGGGTGTCAGCCTTGGATTTCAGTTTGTCGTTGAGTTGATTTAATTTATCGATGTGATCATTAAGCTGAGAAATAGTAATGACTGTTGGTCTGATAGCTAGTCCAAAAAGCGCAATAATCAGTAACGCTGAAGCAACAAAAGTGGTAGAAGCTTGAGCTAGTGGATGCTTCCGCAAATCCTTGTAGAAGTCAACATAGTTTTGGGTAATCGGTTTTGAGAAAGTGGCCATAGGGTTTATGATGTTTTTTGAGTTTTGGGCAACTCTTCTTTTGATGTATCAACAGAATATTTAAATCTTAGAGAAAACGTAATCTGAGGATTTTGCACGCCACCTGATCGAAGTTCGTCAACAATGATGCCGTTAAACTCTGGCTGAGATTTCAAAGCCTCCAAAAGCCCGGCAAAGATAACTTCATTTGGAGTTGTTCCTTTAAAAGTGACTGTTCCGTTTTGAGCAATCTCAATATTATCTAACACTGTTCCTACAGGGAGACTTGTCTCAACTTTTTTAAGGACTATGCTGGTGTTTTGTTGTGTCTCTGTAAGGGTATCAATAGTATCAAGCTTGGCTTGAAGCGCTCGCATTTTTGGTTCACTGTCACTATATTCTTGAATCCGACTGACATTTTCATCCATGACTTCCTGCAGGGTTTCAATTTTTTTGTCTAAGTAAAAACGGTAGAGAAAGGCAGCCATTACCATAAGAAACACTAAAAAGACAATAGCTTTTCCTGCAGTCAAAGCCCAGGCAATCGTTTTGCCCAGCTTGGTAGCCTCAATGTTAGTGTGAGAAAGAAAGTTAATAGAAAGGTTGCTGGTTTGTTTGGGCATGTAGGCAGATTAACCAACTAAATAATATATCCACTAAAGGGATACCCACACTTATTATATGCAGGATATTTTGTGCATGTAAAGGAGAAAAGCAATCTAGCCTTATTTATGCGTTAGAAGTCTTGGCGGCTTGTTTAGCCAAGCGGCTTTTAAGGCGGTTGACCTTGTTTTTATGGAACAGGTTCTTTTTT
>DCTD01000074.1 GCA_002335355.1 Patescibacteria group bacterium UBA1449 | reverse complement strand
TGGAATGATTTAAGCAGTGGTAAGGGATATATTGCTAAACCACCCACTGGTGGTTCAAAAATTGTCACTATTAGGAGGATCGAATTAGGATACTATGATGCCAAACAAGCCCAACAGTTTTTACAACCGATTTATATATTTGAGGGTGATGATGATTTTATTGCCTATGTTTCTGCCATTGATGACTTTGCCATCCAACCATGATGCCAAAAAAAGTTAGTTTAATCGTTTTAGAAGAAGTGTTTGCAATCTGTACAATCCCTGGTTGTCGTGTGCTACCAACTTGGGCAATAAACACCACTTTTTTTTCTGTTACTAAAACTCATGATGAACTATCTATTGTCTGCCCTCAGCACTATGTTCCTGAGAATATTGACTATAACAGGGACTGGCGGGCACTCAAAATTAAGGGTCCACTTGATTTTTCCTTAATCGGCATACTTGCCCAAATATCAACATGCTTAGCCAAAGCCAGTATAAGCATATTTGCTCTCTCAACTTATGAAACTGACTATATTCTCGTAAAAAACCATGACCTCAACCATGCCATCTCGACGTTAAGAGAGCATGGGTACAAAGTATGAAAACACATCATCTCTTTGATTACATTCATAACCAGGTTATTGGTAAAGAACTACTATATACAGCTAACCAAGTTGATCAAAACGCTAATGGTGTTCAAATATGGGGAAATAATTCCGTTAAAAAAGTTGCGGTAGGTGTCTCTTGCAATGCAGAATTTTTACACAAAGCGACCACTTGGGAAGCTGATGTCTGTATTTTCCACCATGGTTTAAACCTATCTTCAAAGAGTATTGTTAACGCCCGGTTAGACATGTCATTGCAAAAACAACTAAAACTTGTTTTTGAGAATGAGTTTACTGTCGCCGGTTACCATTTTGCTTTAGATGCTCACAAAGAAATTGGTAATAATGCCCAAATAATTGAGAAACTCNNAGAAGAGCCCTATTTTGACGGATGGGGTTGGGTAGCTGAGTTCGATCAACCAAAACCTGTCCAGGAAGTAGCTCATGATTGTTCAAGACTATTTAAACACTACGTGTTTATGGTGTTAGGAGGTCCGGAAAACGTTAAACGCGTAGGAATATGTTCAGGGGGCGCTATTCCACATGGAAAGGAATCATTTGAAATACTTGAAAAACAAATAGATTTGCATGTTACGGGTGTTATCTCAGAAAGTGGCCCAGCTCTGGCTAAGGAATCGGGATTTAACTATTTTGCGTGTGGTCACTATGCTACAGAAGTTTTTGGTATAAAAACGTTAAGTGAAAGCATTAAAACTCAGTTTCCAGAACTTGAAGTGCAGTTTATTGAAGTCTGGAATGAACTGTAAACAATACTCTATTGTTACAGATGTTGCATTACAGGAAAGTAGTAGAGTAAAATCCAAACAATACAAATTTAAACTACTTTATGAACAAACAAGAAGCCCTGGATTTAGTCAATTCAATGACTCAAAACAAAAACTTGGTCAAACATATGGTAGCTGTTGGCGCTTGCATGAAAGCACTCGCTCACCATTTCAATGAAAACGAAGATCTTTGGGAAGTAGCCGGTATTGTCCATGATGGCGATTATGAAATGTTTGCCAAAGCTGACCCAAAAAAACATCCCTCAAAAATTTTTGAAGTACTCGAAGAAAGAAAGGTAGATCCGCGCATTATTCAAGCCACGAGAGCCCACGCTTGGGGATGGCGTGAAGATTTGCCTGAGCCTCAAACAGAAATGGATTGGTCTATCTACTGTTGCGATGAATTGACTGGTTTGATTACCGCAGTCTGTTTAGTCCAACCAAGCAAAAAGTTATCTGATACAACCGTTGAAGCAGTGCTTAAAAAGTGGAATAAAAAGGATTTTGCCAAAGGTGTAGACCGCAAAGGCATCGAACTCTGTGAGGCTAAACTTGGTATTAAACTTGAAGATTTCATCAGTATTTGTCTGAAAGCCATGCAAGAAAGTAGCAATGAGTTGGGATTGTAATATGTCAAAGCAGAAAACTCTTATTGGTGTCCTTGGGCTTCCTATCAGAAAAAACGACAACAAAACGCTTGAATTCTTACTCACCCGAAGACATTCCCCTCAAAAACCAAGCTTCCATAATAGGTGGCAGTTAGCAGGAGGAGGCCTGGAGTTTGGAGAAACGCCTGAACAAGCGTTAGTTCGAGAGTTTAAAGAGGAATTGTGTGTTATCCCTGAAATCATTTACCCCCGACCAATCGTCTTAACCAGCATGTGGCGTAAAGAAATTACCCACTATTCAAAAGATATTCACCTGGTTTTACTTACCTATCTCGTCTCCATAACTACCCAACTACCGGACTGTAAAGCTGACCCTGAAACCAACGATCTTGGCTGGTTTACGTATGATGAAATTAAGTGTCATGATCTCTTACCGAAGACCCTGGAGTTTGTTGATGAAGCGTTGAAAATTATCCAAGACTATAAACTGGATGAAACATCATAATTNNAAACGTCATAAGGAAGCTTCCAACTTCCAATAGTGTTCTGTTTTTCAGAACATAAACGTTGATGGGAGGAAATGCCCATTCGGGTAAGCCCGTAACAGCAGGAATAAGACTTCGCAAGATTGCGAAATCAAGAGGTGGTACCGCACACTGTGCCCTTTTGTTAAAGGAAACAGGTGTGGTTTTTTTGTAGTAAAAAGTCAGTCCATGTGTCATCTTGAGGCATAACCCGAAAGGTCTTTTTGAAACTAAGTAAAGATTCTTCGCTAACGCTTTAGAATGACACTTTTCAACTATGTTAGACATCCAATTTATCCGTGACAACCCTGAACTAGTAAAACAAGCTGCTCAAAACAAAGGTGTTCCTGATGTGGTCGACCAATTGCTAACCGTTGACGCCACACGTAGACAGTTGATAGCAGACATTCAAAAAATCCGAACTGAACGGAATCAGCTCATGGAGGGTATTTATGGAAAACCAAGTGACGAAGTTATCGAGCGGGGCAAGAAACTCCGGGATTTACTAGCAAAACTGGAACCGGACTTACGGGCAGTTGAGGATGAGTTTGATAAATTGATGCTAAGAATTCCAAATATTCCTGCCAATTCAGTTCCAATAGGGAAAGACTCAAGTGGTAATGTTGAGATTGCTTCCTGGGGAAAGAAACCGGAATTTGATTTCCCGGTTAAGGATCATGTCAAACTAGCTGAAGATTTGGATATTGTCGATTTTAACCGTGGCACGAAAGTGGCCGGATTTAGGGGGTATTTTCTTAAAGGAGATGGAGCGCTCCTCCATTTAGCTGTTATGAACTATGCTCTCAAAAAGTTAACTGAAAAGGGTTTTATCCCGGTAATCCCTCCTGTTGTGCTTCTAGAACGGCCATTTGTTAACACAGCCCACTTTCCTTGGGGGAAACTTGATGTCTATAAAACCTATGATGATGAGAAAGAACAGGATCCACGTTATCTAGCTGGTACAGCAGAAGTGCCATTGGTTTCGTTTCATATGGATGAAGTCTTACAAGAAAAAGACTTACCCTTACTGTATGCCGGTTACTCACAATGCTATCGTCGAGAAATCGGCAGTTATG
>DCTD01000096.1 GCA_002335355.1 Patescibacteria group bacterium UBA1449 | reverse complement strand
AGTTTGTGTAATAGTAGTTAGAGATACACTGGTGACGAAGTGGATGGATAAAATATACATTTATTAAAATCAAAATAATACAAGGAATTGATGACAGATATCATGATGTCACCATTTAACACACGACATTACTCAATTACAGTCTATGTAACGAGGGAGAGCTTTTGCCAACATATACGTTTTAAATATCAGTTTTTTAAGATTTTAAAGTAAAACAGTAAGTAACAAAAAATAAATATAGGTAATAAAGTGCAACAAAGTACAACNNACATTATTAATAGTTGAAATAATTTACGTTTTTGCCCATACTTATAGTACAACTACTAATCTAATACCTATGAAACTGACTGCTCACGTTATCACAGTGTTTTGTTTTATTATCTTTTTGACTATGCCAAGGCTAGCCTTTAGTCAAGGAGTTTCTTTTGGTATTGCTCAATACTATCCGGTTCAAGCTGAAAAAGTAGAGGATGGAGCGGTTGTGGCAGCAACAGATAAAGGCTATGAGTTGTGTCACGATGAATATAGCCCACTGATTGTCGGTGTGGTTTCCTTTAATCCGGCAATGTCTCTAAAAGGGGTTGAGATAGCCAGTGATGAGTATCCGGTAATTTCTAACGGGAAAGCCTATGTGTTAGTTAACGGCTTTGGAGGTGAGATTCATAAAGGGGACTTACTTACTGGTTCAACTCAGGCCGGAGTGGCGATGAAAGCTACTGAAGGAGGGTTTGTTATTGGTTCAGCCTTGGAAGATTACATTCCCTCACATCCTGAACAACAGGGCAAGATCTTGATGTTGTTAAACTTACATTTTTCGATTCAAGGTGGTGATATGTATCATTCTGAACCCTCAACGCTAACCGAGCGGTTAGCTCAAATATATAACTTAAGTGCTCTTGCTGCTTATGAGAAACCGTCAACAGTGCTTAAGTATGTGCTATCTGGGTTAATTGTAGTGGTCTCGATTGTTTTCAGTTTCTTTACTTTTGCTCGAGTTGCTAAAAACGGTATTGAGGCTTTTGGTCGTAATCCGTTGGCGGCAAAGTTTATTGGTATTGGTATGGTACTTAATGTTTTTATTGCTGTAGCAATCGTCGGTTCAGGCTTAGGTGTTGCCTACTTGATTTTAGTCTTATAAACATGATTAGATAATCTATATGGTCATATCATCTGCCCTGTTTCTTGCGACCACACTTCTTAGTCTTATTGCCTTACTTGCTGTCATTTTTATCTATGGCTTTATTTTGTGGCGCAAAGATCAGGAACTGAGGGAACAGAGAAAACTTCTTGACAAAAAAATGGCCACCTTATTGGTTGATGCAGAAAAACAAGCAAAAAAACAGATTCAGGAAGCTACTGACCAAGCAGGCCATATCATTAAGGAAGCTCTAACATTGAAAGATACTATTGCTCAGGATTTGGAAAAATCTTATCAACAGTTATTATCTCACCATCAAAAAAATACAGAGCAAGCTCTACGTGATCTAGAAGTTCAGCAACTAAAGTTACTTGAGCAGACAAGAGATGAGTATAAGAGCACCACTACCACTATACTCAAAGAATTCCATGAAAAAGGAGAACAAATTTTAGCGGTATTTGCTGATACCATGAAAGAGGAAGTAATCAAAGCTCATATTGGAGTAGAAGAAAAGATTGATACTGAATATAGCCAAATTAAAAAAGAGATAGCTGATTATAAACAGCATCAGATTGACACTATTCGTCAATCAGTCAAAGACATTGTTAGTAGTGTTTCTCAAGAAGTCATTGCCCAGACCATTTCCACAGATGATCATGAAAAACTGGTAATCGATGCTCTAGAACGGGCTAAAAAAGAACACTTCTTTAGTCTATGAGCTCACATGCACTTGATCCATCCTTACTGGCGGATATTAAGACCTATGAAGACTCGCTTGCTTTTGTCCATAGTCTTACCAAGTTAGAAACTGCTCTATTTTCATTGAAAACGAGCACTGTTCAAAAATTAGATGAACATCTTACTCATACTCAAAAGCAAGCGATTATTGACTATTGTCAAAAGAGGAACATTGATATTGATAACACTGAAACGTTTCGGGAGTTTATTGTATCTCTACGGGAAAGTATTGAAACTATACCGCGGGTATCAGTAACGCTGGCATTTACTCCAAGGAGCAACTTTGTTGATGAGGTCAGTCAATGGTTTTTAACAAACTATAAGAAGAAAGTCATTATTGATATCGATGTTAGTCCCTGGATTGGGGGAGGGGCACTCTTTTTATTTAACGGCAGTCATTGTGATCACTCACTAAAAACCTTACTTGGTGAGTATACAAAACGTGCATTACAGGAGAAAGATCCACTAATTTTAAACAATGAATACGTTTGAATACTATCTAGAACAGAGTAAAGAGTACGGAGTAGTTGATTCAATCAACTACCCGTTAGTGTTTGTGGCCGGTTTGCCCTCGGCTATGCCAACCGAGCTGGTGATGTTTGAAAACGGTGAAGTGGGCCAGGTGTTAAGTCTACATGATGAATTAGTGGAAGTCCTACTATTTTCTAGAGTGGCCATAAAAGCGGGAACTCGACTAACGAAAACCGGGACTCGCTTAGCTGTTGGAGTCGGAGATGAACTACTTGGGTTAACCATAAACCCGTTAGGACTCTCGCTTTCAAGAGAGAAGACTGTACCTGAGTTTGGACAACAAAGAGAAATTGATGTTCCACCACCCAGTATTAAACAACGGGTAAGAATTACAAAGCAGTTTCTAACTGGAGTTAGTGCAGTTGATCTACTCTTGCCGCTTGGTAAAGGCCAGCGGGAATTGATTGTGGGTGACCGCAAGACTGGTAAGACATCATTTTTACTCTCAACTGTTTTAAACCAAGTCAAAGAGGATTCAGTGATTGTNNCAATTGAGTGATATCAAAAAGCTCAAGACGTTTTTTGAAAAAAACCACATTAGTGATCATGTCGTTCTGATTGCTGCCAGTACCAATGAATCACCAAGTCTTATTTATCTGACTCCATTTACTGCCATGACAATAGCTGAGTATTTTCGGGATAAAGGTCGGGATGTAACTGTTATCTTGGATGATTTATCAACTCACGCTAAGTTTTATCGACAGATCTCACTGCTGGCTAAACGGTTTCCTGGTCGGGAATCATACCCAGGGGATATCTTTTATACTCATGCGCGAATTTTAGAGCGAGCTGGCAGTTTTTCTCATCCCCAAAAAGGTCAGGTAGCCATTACCTGTTTGCCGGTGGCTGAAACAGTTGAGGCTAACCTCACTAACTACATCGTGACCAACCTTATTGGGATAACCGATGGTCATATTCTCTTCGATTTTAGCGTTTTTAGTAAAGGTCGTCGTCCTGCTATCAATATTCCACTATCGGTAACTCGGGTTGGTAAACAGACTCAAACAACAGTATGTCGTGATCTAACAAGAATGCTACTAGCCTTTATGGCTCAGTACGAGCGAACAGAAAGCTTTACTCATTTAGGTGCAGAACTAAGTCCTGAAGTAAAACGGTTGCTGGAAAAAGGAAAAATACTACTTACGATCCTCAACCAACAGGTGGAAGATACTATTCCGATAGCAGTTCAAGTGGTGTTGGCAATGTTTGTTTGGCAGGATTGGTTATCAGATATTCACAGCGAAGATCTTCTTTCATTTAGAAAATATTTT
>DCTD01000062.1 GCA_002335355.1 Patescibacteria group bacterium UBA1449 | reverse complement strand
ATCTTCTGATTCTTCCACTTCTTTGGGAACTTCAATAAGGAAATGAACAACTTCCGTCATTAGAGGATCTATTGAAGTTATACTTATGTATGTGAAATCACCGCCGCCTTTTTCCTCTATCGTTGCAAAGCCCTCATACTCATATTTATTGTCATAAATGGCTTTAATATCTATAAAGCTATCCGCATCTTGAGCGAGGTTTTGTAAATTTTTTATATTCGCAACAATATGAAGGAAGGTAACATCATCTTGTTCCACTTGGTAATAGGAATAATAGCTGTCGGGATTAGGTGGTTTTACAACAGGTGTAAACTCCACCGCTTTTAGAGTTAATTCACAAAATTCTTCAACTATAACCGGTTGATTGATCTCAATTATCTTGGTTGTGCTGCTAGCTTTAACGCCTTGAGGCGGTATATCAGGATCAATTTTCGTTACCTCTTTTCCCTTTTCGCCCTGAGAAAAGCAACCAGCCGCAAACATAAGTAGTAAGACCATGAAGGCAATCAGGCTTTTGCGCATGCTTACACACCCTCCCCTGNNTTTTAGCATATTTAAGTATAAACATTTACCACTTCATGATTGCTTTTACCGCTGTCTTGGGGTCAGCGGCCTGCTTTTTCCCTTGTTCCGGGTCATTAGCCTGGATATGGGCATCTAAAAGTGCATACAGCTTCCGGGGAGTAGTACGCCAGAATCTTTCTTCGGGCATACACAAAATGACCGTTCGCACGTACAGTAGAAACGGCCAGTTCCAAAAGTCGCCTTTTACTCCCCCGGCTTTCCCGGCGTTGTCTCCGGTTCTGGCAGGGAAATGCCCAAGGCCTCAACTATTTTTGCGGCTATATCTTGAGGGTTAGCCATGTTGAGCATCTTGCCCACTTGCTTAGGTGTCGGGATTTTCATAAATAGAAACATTTTTATTCTAAGACATATTTAGGCCCTTGGCAGAGAATAACCAGAGATTAATAGTGATTTATTAAGACTAACCATCACTTCAAACGCCCAATTTCAAAGGCTTCATGGATTGAAATTGTGGCAGAGATTTTGGCAGATACCAGAATTTTTTCAGCCCAAATCAACTGGAAATTTTTATAATCAAAATGATTACATTTTCGGTGTGTCGCATTTTGTAACAACTCCCTAAAAAGGAGTACCTTATTTTGTGATAAAAGCCAGAGAATATATCCCTGGCTTCCTGTGTTTCCATAAATTAAACTGCCAGTTATGCTAGCTAGTCACTGGCAATAATTAATTTTATTTCGTATCTCCTCATAATTTCTTTCTGTTGGCATCACAAACAAACATTGTCCTCCACTTTTAGCTTCCCAGAGCTCTCCCAGAAGCCGTTTTTCTTTAGTCTCTTCGTTGCTATAAAATTGAGCTCCTTTGTATTCTACTACCAGAAAGCGCCCGTCCTTTAGCTGGCAAACAAAGTCTGGATAAAATTTGTCAGTAGAGGTCTGCAGCCAGAAGGAAAACTCCGGCTGTCGCTCCAAGTTGCGGACCCAACAATTTACCTCCGGCAAAAGATCTATATAACGGGCGCATTCGAATTCTTCTCCAGTGTCCTTAAGTTCTCCGACAAAAGGATAGTAGTGTTTTCGAAATTTGTAGCGCCCTTGATAACGAAATCTACATGGATAAGCAAAAGGATCGAGGTTGTAGGTAAATACTACTTCAGGTGAAACTGTAATATCGAAAGACCCATCAGAAAACAATATTTGCTGCCATCCCTTCAAGCGTTGCTCTTTTCTGATTTGATCGATCTTGCGCGCAATAGCAGCTTGCAAACGATAGCGGTCTTTTATTAACCTTTCTAGGGGGATACCTCTAATTTCAGTTAGATATAAAATCACTTTAGTCAAAAATATCTGAGTATCCTCTCCACTAATATCTGGATGAGGAATCCTCTGATCTAACCATAAAATTAAGTCTTTTACTTCCCATCCATGGTTAGAGACAAATAGAGTCATTTGTTCCTGTATGGAGCGGATAAAACTTGCCCGTACCTGTCCCTGATCAGTTACGGTTATTTCCCCCAACTGTCCACACTCTTCTTCGACTGAATATTGGTCAGCATCTAGTGTTGGATCACATTTCGACAATTGCCATGGTATCTCCAGAAAGTGCGTCTCTTCAAATTGCTCAAACAACCCATCTTGTTGAATGGCCAAAACGGGTATGGATAACGCATATCCTTTTTCTGCTGGTGATTTATGGTCATCGGGGATAACTAGGTTATAAGTATGTCCTATTTCAAGAGCCTCTAAGCCTCTAAATATTGCATCGCGATTCTCTGGCTTCTTTACAATATCCTTCAGTATTTCCTGTTCCTCTGCGCTCAGACCCTGCTTGAGAATTAAGCTGCCGCTTTCATGATTGTATTCAAGTTTGCTTAATATTTCATCTGACAGCTGCTTTAATTCGGGCACTTCGGTTATCTTAATCTCTATTAATTCCGGTGGGAACAAGGTCGGTTCATTATCCTGTTCATATTGCTGGTATTTACGCCGCTCTTTTATAAAATCTTTAGCTTCCTGGCGTTCAAAACCGTTTTGTACCAGAGCATCGGTCAAAGCGTTAGCCACATCCCCAAAACTGTTAGAACAGGAAAAAGCGTAGGCCATGTTTAGTTCTTTATGAACCTTCGGCTTGACTTTGGGCAAGCGCAGGATTCGCCCCAATATCTGTTCTACTGCTGTTGAAGACCGTAACTCCGCTACTGAGCATAGAGCATAGGCAAAGGGACAATCCCAACCCTCTTTGAGAGCCTGAACCGTGATTATATAGCGAATGGGGCAATCTTCGGATAGAATGTTTACCCCTTCTAAATCCCGACGATTGCCAGTTTCGACTGCAACCTGTTCCCTGGGAAAACCATAGTCCTCTAAAAGATGCTTCTCTAATACCTCCCAGGTTATACGTTCTTGACCAGCCCGATGAGCTTCAGCTTGTAAGAGTAATATAGGACGTATGTATTCACCCGTTTCCAAGCGCTCAGTTAGGGCCATTTTTTCAAGATTTTCCCGAGTACTAATAGCATCATGCACTACTGCCTTCCAATCAGATTTGGTCTCAAGCAGTATAGGAAGTTTTATCATATTTTCTGCTTTTAGCTCAGCAGCAGATACTGAATAAAGTACATTACTGGGATTAGTGTCAGTATCGGGGGTAGCCGTGAACTCAATAATGCAGGAAGGACTAAAACGGGCTAGAGTTTCAAAAGATAATAAGGTACGGGCATTATGCGCTTCATCTACAATTACAATAGGCTTATGCATGTGAAGCACATTTGCCAGTGAAGGTATAACCTCACCGTTATCATCCCGTTCAACATCTTTCAGTGCTTCGGCAGGAAGGTTGGCAAACAAGGGCTTTAATTGACCAGCTGTCTCGTAAACCTTTCTCCCTTCGGTGTCCTCAACCCGAAAAGCTTGTATAGTTGATACTATGATAACAGTTTCAGCATGAACCACGGCCGGTGATAGATAAAAAGCTTCGCTGACACTATACACCGCCACATTTCCTAGGGAAGCTCGGAGCGCTCGATTATATGGGTGGGTAGGATTTTTTAAAGCCATCAGAGTTTGCTCTAAAATGGTAGTTGAGGGTACCAGCCACAGCACCATAGCGGTCTCAGTATGCAACAAACTATGAGCAGCAATACCTACCGCATGACTGGCCACTAAGGTCTTTCCGCCCCCGGTAGGTATGCGCANNCCCGAACAGGATTGTAACGTAATCCTGTTTCATACAAATCTCTGGTTACTTTATAATAAGCCACATCAGCATCCTGGGTTACTGAACATTCTTCCAGGTAAAGCTTCAAGGCATACAAGGCGTTTATTTGGTAATTCTTCAGTTCCATATCAGTTCCCCCTAACTTCATATGGAATCTGCTTAAACACAATCCCCAACCTTTTCAGACGATCGGGACTGATGCGGCAGCTGGTCCCATAGATAACCTTCGGTCCGTCATAGGAAGGCAATTCATCCAACACACGAGTGGTTAAGACATTGCCGCCCTGCACCGATTTGTCGTTAAGGATACCGTTATACAGCAGGTAAATAGCAGTGTCATTATGGATGCCGATTAAAGGTGACTCGTACTGCTTTCCACCTTTTAGAGGGGTCCCGGTTTCAACAAAGAATAAATGTTGCGCCAAATCGCTATATGTAACCGACTCATTTATCCGGCCTTCAGCTGTAAATAAGGGTTCTCCCAACTCACAAAAATCAAATCCGCTCCCCAGGCCAAGCACCCTTTCTTTCCCTGCTTTAATAGGGAAATATCCATTGATGGCCTTGGCCAATCTTTGAGTGGTCACGGTTCGGCATATATTTTNNTCCATCTCCACCAGGATGAATTTGCGGTTTCCACCGTCTTCTACATTCTGGCTTAATACGGCATGTCCCGTAGTTCCACTGCCAGCAAAAGAATCGAGAATTAGAGAATCTTTATCTGTAGATATCTCCAGAATACGTTTTATCAGGCGAGTAGGCTTAGGGGTAATAAAAACCGAGGCAGAGTCCTCAAACTCAACCATGCCAACTAATTCTTGCTTAGCTTCCTGGGTGTGTCCTACTTCTGTATAAGGCCATAATGTCTGAGGAACAACCCCTTGTTTTACTTCTGAAAGAAATCGTTTTATTTGGGGAATAGAATCACCATTTTTCCCCCACCAAATACGATTATCAGCATCTAGTTTTAAAAAGTCTTCTTCGGATACTCTCCAATAGTTTCCTATTGGTGGTCCGCTTATTACTCTTCCGGACGGGCACATGATTGGATAAGTACCTTTACTGTAATAATTGCGTGCTGACAAATCACTTGTCTTCCATGGACCACGAGGGTCATTATCGGGATTTTTATATGCTTTATCCTGTTTTTCAGTGCGTGAAATTAAATTAGGCCTCCATTTATCCTTGTTTCTTGCATAAAGTAAAATGTAATCGTGGTCTTGAGAAATATACTTTGCACTATTCTTGGGTGAATAGACCTTCTGCCATATTATTGAAGCTATGAAGTTACGTTGACCGAAAATTTCATCCATAATCAATCGTAGAGATGCTACTTCGTTATCGTCAATGCTTA
>DCTD01000061.1 GCA_002335355.1 Patescibacteria group bacterium UBA1449 | reverse complement strand
ACTGCTGCCCCTCTGTTTACTGACATAACTTTGTATTTAACTTTAGCGATAACACTTCTTGGAAGCTACCAAATAGCACTACGCAATAAAACATTTACTAATTAATCAATTAAAACAGACTAACTTTAGTGTATTTGCGGAAAGTGTTGGCGCAAGAGTAAAACACTTTGTTGTTTGTCTTTTACTTCCAGCATTATATCCAGCTCCAAGTCTTTCACGAGCTCATAAAACTTCCCAAATTCAGCGATATCAATTGATTGAGAATGAGCCCCTCTTTGTTTATGAGGGTTCTGGTTTGAATAGTGGATTTCCTGACGCTCATTGGTATGCCATGTTTTATTGAATAGCAAAATAACTGAGCGCAACGACTCATCATCAAAGCTAGGCAAAATCTGGTGATGAAAAACATCAAAAACCCCTGGACTCCCTGTGGCACGACAAACGTTATAGATTTCTTGGGCAGAAAAAATCCGCTCATCGTTTTCTAGAACTATGCGTTGCGATATCCGTGATGGTAAGCTTTCTATTCTTTGTTTTAAACTGTTTAAAGAAGTCCGGTTGTTTCCATACGCTCCACCACCATGTAGGACAATCTTATGGGTACTATCAAGATTCATGGCTTCCAGTATCGAAACATGGTAGTCCAAGTCAGCAAGGGTACTAAGATAGGTAACCGGATTGGGGTNNACTAGCTCACCGAGCTGGTGAAATTCTTTCTTAAAGACTGTTTTCCATTTGCCAGAATTGATCGGATGGGATCCAAACGGAATGAGTTGGGAAGAAATTCTGAAAACGGTGATGTTATGCTCACTATTCCACAGTAAGATGTGCGTTAAGGCGTTAAGGTTTGACTGGACAAGTTCAAGCATTCTTTCTTCAGTATATGAAGCTAGCTTGAGTGTCTTACTGGCAGTTTCAAGTTCAGTGTTAAGTCCCACATACCCAATTCGGATCATGAGGTTAGTCTACGTATTCTTGGTTTAAATTGTATTTGGAGATAGTAAGAAGAATGTAAGATCAGGCAAATTAGTACTAATACAGTCATGCTCACAGTCTTTTACTATAAAATATTCTGAACCAACCAGTGCTCCCGTTCCCTCGGAAACTGTAGTTTCATTAAACACAGATGTCCAGGAATTGGAATTGGTTGGATCAACAAACAGCTGGACATGGGTGACTTTTCCGTCAGAATCTGTTATTTGAAACACTGCAAGCTGGTCAACGGTTCGTGATTGACCAAGGTCAATCGTGAGCACTCCAACTCCTCCAACCACATTACTCCAGGTAGAACCAGCATCTTTACTGGGAGCTACAGCAATCGTTGGATTATCTTGAGCCGACAGTGAACCGTCACGGTCACAAATGGCATGTGACCAGCTCCAGACGTTAGGATCAGTCTCATTACAATTACTATCAGAGCCATACACAGAAGCCCCATTTTCTGCGGTAATACTTGTTAACCGGGCTCCGTTACTATACCCAAGATAGTTTATCGATGCGGCAACAGCAAACGTAGTTTTTAAAAACAGGAATGAAAAAAAAGCATAATACTAAGAGTAATGTTTTTTTATGTCCATAACAAATAATCCGCAAAAATGTGGATGTATATTAGTATGCCTAGTTTTATAAAGAGATTAAAGTATGAGCTATGACTATCCTATCAATCTTTAACACTTCTTTTACAAAACTCTTACTGCATCGTTTTCTCTTTCTTACACTGTCTGTTTATCATTACTAATATATGGCAAATAAGAAAAAAGAAATTCTCATCGGCTGGCTGAACAATGCCTATTCGATGGAGCAATCGATCGTTAAAACCCTTGAGCGTCAGGCTGGGCAATTGGAAAGCATGCCGGAGATAAAAGCTAAAGTTGAGGAACACATTACACAAACAAAAAGCCAGGCTGAGAGAGTTAAAGGGTGTATTGAGCGATTAGGTGGCAGTGTCTCACAACCGCAATCAGCTTTTGCTAACTTGATGGGTACGATAGATGGCCTCTCAACCGAGATAGCAGATGATAAGATTGTCAAAGACATAATTATTGAACATTCAACAGAGAATTTAGAAATTGCATCCTATCTAGCACTACTAACCGCAGCCCGAGAAGTAGGAGATACTGAGACGGAAACTGTTGTCAAACAGATTTTAGAAGAAGAAGAGGCAATGGCAGCATGGACAATTAAACACATCCCCGAAGTAGTCAAACACTATTTAGCTTCAAAATAACACCTCACTAAAACTAACTTCTTTTTAGAACCGGTGTCTGCTATTCTGGTATATGCCATGAATGGTATACCCACATTATTAGCTAACAGGTTTTCGCAGCGGTTATTGATTTTTCTTTGTTTGTGGTTGGTTTTGGTTCCTTTACTCTTTTCTTTTCTTGCCGATTCGTTTCACCTCAACCAGTATGCAAAATTTGCCTACCCTACAGTAATAACACCGGTTATTTTGTTGGTGCTCTATCTATTTAACCGTAACGCGTTAGAAACGTTTGCATTCCCCTACCACAAAAAGCAAACAGCCGTTTTCTTGCTGCTGGCAATTCTTTTCTTTGGGCTCTATTTNNATTTACCCTATCATCGTCTCTCTTTATACCCAAAACATCCAGCTTAGTTCTTGGGTACAGTTGGGGATGGTGTATGGCACCAAAACTGTACTCTACGGAATGCTTTTTTTAGCCGTTTTTTCTTTAGCATTTGTTAAACAGTTTAAAAGAGTAGTCAGTTTATTTTTTCCTTTTTAACGGGCTGTACTACTTGCTGTTTTATGTCTTGTTCGCTCACTGGGGGTTTTTTTCAAAAGTGACTGCTGTGGCAGCTTATTACGGGTTGAAAGCTTTTTATCCTCAAGCAGAACTGCTGATTGATGGCAATAATGTTGGTCTGTTTGTCGGCGGTTTTGCTGTTGGTATTGCTGAGGCTTGTTCTGGAGTAATGCTTATTCTGCTGTTTGTGGTTCTCTATTCCCTCTTTTGTTTTATAAACCCCACCAACATCTCAATTCCTAAAGGCTTTAGCTTGCTTATTCTTGGCACCGTGGGAGCCTTTTCACTCAATATCATCCGGGTATTTTTACTGATGGTTATTGGGACACATAACCAGGAGTTTGCATTAGGGTTATTCCATGACAATGCTACCTGGATTCTCTTTGTCAGTTACTATCTTGTTTATCTCTATCTTACCTATCCACACTTGTTAAGGAAGACACAAAGTTAAGTCTTCTGGTAATGTGCATACCTCCACACACTGTCAACAGTAATGTTAGAAAAAAGGTTACGTCAGTAAACAGAGGGGCAGCAGT
>DCTD01000020.1:3755-4381 GCA_002335355.1 Patescibacteria group bacterium UBA1449 | reverse complement strand
TACTACTTTATTAAAAAAAGTGGGGAGGTCCCACTTAAAACAATCACTATTTATATTCCGTAAAACAAATGAATTCTATACTAAGAGAGAGGGGAGGTCAACTAATTGAAAACACATATAGAAGAAGGAAAGAAAAAAGATGGTTTGTTAAAAAATCTTGTAACAGAATAGATTTTTAATTAGACCCTGATAATGTTTCTGGTGTATATATTCCGTAATCGAATATGTCTGACGCGTAAGGTAGCGATTTATGAACTATTACAGTAGCTTTCTCCTCACTTCCCGAACCTGTAACTATTTCTCCTCTTGAGGTTAGTTTGTATCCTTGAAGAGGCAGGTTACCACTTGTTGGAAACACTGCAACTTTTGAAGAATTGTATAAGACTTTTATACGAAGACCGTATGGACTACCAACTAAATCTACTTCTTTGCATAAATAAGGACCTTCTATGTTAACAGAAGTATTCGTAAATCTATCTGACAGACTCATAAAAGTTGGAATAGTGTCAATAGGCTTTATACCACCTTTTATAACATCCCCGTCACTGTTATATGAAAGATAATATATTGCTGATTGATCATTTCCCCAGCATATTTTAATTTCGTCGTCTGCATACCCATCTAGA
>DCTD01000020.1:0-3750 GCA_002335355.1 Patescibacteria group bacterium UBA1449 | reverse complement strand
TCCACTTTTACTACCGCTCGTGAGGATATTAAATCACCAGTATTTGAATCGCTATCTCCAATATTGGGAACACAAATTTCTCTCACAGTCCCACTAAATTCCTTAATACAAGTACCTTTTTCGTTATCTTCACAGGATATTGATTTTGAACATGTCTGCTCGCCTTCCGCGCATCCTGTACTAGACCCGTCACCTCCGGCACCACCAGAAGGTGGACATTTGTCGGGAATTTCACAGTAATCACAAGAGCAAGTACAGGTTTCTCCTAACTGCTCCGAAGCTGCCCCTGCAAAAACAAATGAGCAAGTGCCAGTCTCCGGACCAGGAACAGCTCCAATTGACTTACAATCAAAACGAGTTTCACTACCCTCATATACTGCACTATCAAGCTGAGAATAATTTCTACTTAAAAGATTTTCTATCCCTCCCTCAGCTGCAGCAATTACTCTTGCTGATGTATCTGTTCTTGCAACTCTTTTCAATGATTGGATTGTTCTTGTTGAAACAGCTACTCCAACAGCCATTGCTATTGTTACTGCAACAATTACAAAAAGAAGCGTCTGACCTTTCTGACTTTTGTATTTTGTTTTTGTGTTTTTCATATTCATATGTTTTTAATAAATATATTCCCAATCAAGACCATAGGTTGTTAAACCTGTGAAATACAAATTATCTTGTGACTTTTCTCTTTCCAGAGATGTTAAAAGATAAAGATATTTATTAAATGCTTTTACTGACTCAGCTGGTGTTGTTGCGTTTGTATCATGATAAAGGTCTCTTCTAAAAGATATGCTGGTTTTGGATATCAAAGGAGCGGAGACCATCACTGGAGCGTCATGATTAAATTCAGTTATTGAACCTTTGGACTCAAATCCTATTATGCCTCGTGCAATTATCCCAGCCATAATATCTGGATTTAAAGAAATATCAAAAGACGGTTTGAATACACCAGTTCCTACTCCAGATCCTATTGTAACATTACCATTTACTACTATAAGAAGTCTTCCATTTGAATTAGTAGTTAGGCTACCATCTATTAAAAGATCACCATCAATATAGAGTACTGCCACAGAATCACCACCTGTTATTGAGTAAGTACTAGGCAATATTGATTCTTTATAAGAAGACTCTGTTCTATAAATTTTACCAGATTCAAAATTAAAATTATCTTCTGTTTCCGGTAGTTGGTAATTTTCAGCGTCTGCAGGAGGTAGAAATGTAAAGTTTTCTAGCCATTTGCTATCATGCTCTACTCTGGAAACATTAAGGTTATAAGAATAGCCCCCCAAATCTTCAGGAGCAACAGACGTTACTGAACAACTAGTAGTCTCAAAACCCTTGCTGTTAGGACAACTTGTATCCACATTAGGATTACTTTTATCACCACTCTCGGAAAATATAAAACCTAAGTAGTTATCGTTGTTTGAAAATGAATTAATTAAAGTCTTTGCAAATCCTTGAGGAGTTTGAGATGGATCCCCATTATCAGTAGCACCATCAGGAACTACAACACTAAGTAAGTTTGCAAATATGTCTGAGTCTATTGCAGAAACCCACCCGTCCTTATAGTTAACTTTAAGACCAATCCCAACAGATTTGTTTTCTCCATCACTCACTGAACCAGGATCATACTCATAGACTGTGCTATTAGGACATCTTAATTCGTACGTTTCAGGGGTAGCACCACCAACTGTTTTTGTAGCCTCAATCTTAAGAGGTCCTTGCAAAATCCAAACAGGACAGACCAAATCACCGCCACTATTACTACTACCTGAACACACTACCGTATTATCGTCCTGATCTCTAACAGTTATTGAAGCATCTGACAAAGACCCATCATAGATAGTGTTATCACCGCAGCTTTCAGGTAAATCGATTATTTCAGGTTTTATTTTTTTAACATTTATAGTTAAGTTGTAAGTTTGTTGTTTTAGTTTCCAATTTACATTAACCCAACCTGATTGAGGCATAGTAATATCACCTGTATTATTTCCAGGGCCGCTTTGAGAAACCCCAGCTCCCCCTTTAACATACTCCCAAGAATCAACTTTATAACCTTCCATTATATCTCCTAAAATCACACTTATTTGACTTTCAGGCTTAATATTATTAGGAACGGTTGTATGGTAATAAGAAATGTTTGTAGTTCCGTGACAAAACCAATTTTCTATTGGTTTTAAAAACTCTCGCTCATCCTTTTCACGAACCGCTAAACCAAAGTTATCAAAATACTTAGGTGTACAATCGAATTCGCCCTCCGAACTAGATTTTCCTATCCAATATTCATTTTGTTGCGGATTTCCATCGAAATTATCGTCGCTCCAAATGTTTCCATCAATTCTCAGACAAGGTCTTGTACAAATATTGGTGCTTGGATCGTAGGTACCTCCTTTGCCAGTACACTCTGCACTGCAGGAACCCGAGACACAACCTGACTCGCCAGGAGTGCATCCCACAGGACATGATGTAGCACCCTCACAGGTACTGGTTTGAACTCCATTTGAGCAATTACTCCAGCCTGATAGAGTACCATCGGACGGATTGCATGACTCGCAATTTACAATTTTGTCTGAACCATCTAATTTTGGATTGAAAGTTTGAGTAGGTATATCAATGGCATAAGCACTTATTGTATGAGCTCCTGACACTGCTGTGTAGCCGGAAATATCAAACCCATGATCAGGTATTCCACCACAAGAAGCAGAGGCACCGTAATCAACAGCGTTATTAGCTGTTCCCGCAGTAATAATATTATCAGGGTTTATAGCCCCAGTATCATCCAAATAAAAATGAATCGTAGTTTTGTGATCGTAGTCATCTTCATCACAAGCCCATCCCCAACTTCTAATTTGCCACAAATTACCATCAACACGAATGCACTCTGATCCTTCGTGTGTTCCCTTTGCAGGTATATTANNTGGAGGATTGCCACCATCTCCACCATCTCCACCACAACTACCATAGCAGTCTCCGTTGCACCACCATTGCCACAGTGTACCATTTATATCGTGAAGTCCAGAGGATTTACACCCAGGATTTGCATACCAATCCCAACAACTGTCAACACCTTTCAATTTTTCCGGGGTAGTACCATAACTATGACAAGTACAATTAGCTGGGTCCGCACAAGCACTAGCACTCGCACTCGGTATTTTTAAAACTTGAATTAAAAAAACAAATGCTATAGAAATTATCGTGTACAATAAAACCTTCTCAATTCTCTTAAGTTCAAAAATCTTTTTAAATATTTTTTCAACTACTTTAAACATATCGAAGTTTAATAATTCTCAAACACCAATGCCCAAGTTAGAACACCTCCTTCACATGTGGGCCTCTCACAATTAAATACTACCTTATCACCAGACTTCAAACCATCTGGGATCATAAAACCCCCCACCTCTTTATCGGTGGATCGATAAAGTACGTTAATATCTCTGATAACAAAGAGTGATTCAGGTTTAATTTCAGGATTAAATTCAAATTCATCTCCCACCCCATATTTAAAAGACTGATTTTTTGAGGCAACAACTTTGAATATCTTTGAATCTTCGTTTCCTAAAACCTCTATTAAGATATCACCATCGTTTAACACAGGCCTTTGATCAGCACTTACTTTTTTGTTAGCAAGCACAAAATTAACAGATTTTTCTGTTATCAAGGGAACATTCTTTCCTATTTCATCAACATTTTTGCCAACTAATTTTTCAAAGGGACTGAATACTTTAGTTGAAACACTGTTTTCAACAACCT
>DCTD01000038.1:1032-7503 GCA_002335355.1 Patescibacteria group bacterium UBA1449 | reverse complement strand
TTTATGGTTTCATACGTTTTTGCAACTCGATATTTCTTTTGCACTGATTCATTGCTTACAATAATGAGGTCCTGAACTTTTAATTGAACAATTTTCCCAAAACCATTCTTATGATTATGACCGTACAAAACCATATTACCACTATCAAGGTTTCCTGATGTGTTTAGCCACGAAACCGCATCATCATACAATTCCCAATCATTCCCTGATACTGAAGCTTCTTTTATTGTTAGTTCAATCCCAAGCCGTGAAATAGTTAGTTTTTTGGGCAGGTAGTCTGGCAGCTTAACCGCAGCATATTCTGTTTTTGGCATGCTAGATGTATCGTGTAATTGCATGTTAGTCACATATGGCCCAACCCCACACATCACTGCCCCAAGAATACCTAAACTAACTGCAATGAAAATAATAAGACGGTTCTGTAGCGTATCCTAAAAAAGAAAGTAAGCCAAAAAGCCCACTTTCTTTTCCTTGCTAGATTTTGATGTTTAAACCTCTACTTTATTAGTTAATACTCTGAGCACACCTAGACTGATGAGAGTCGTAATAAAAAATCCAGCAAGCGACCGTAACACAGTACTAATGGTATGAGTAAAGGTGCCGGTTGCTCCCAATACTTGAGTAGTTGCTCCCAGTACTTGCCCTCCTGATTCAGCACTCACCCCAGCGACAACAGGGCAATCAAGTGGATTAACATGAAGTGATTGTTGAGGGTAATCATCACTAGCAGTAACAGCAACAGTACCCTCGCCACTATAGGAGTATGAAACATAAGCCCGACCATTATTATCTGTTTTTACTACTTTCTTGTCGCCTCTATAGGTAAAAGTGGCCTCAACATCTTGTCTGCCTTGACCATTTTCTTTCACGTCATAGGCAACCTCAATGGTTTTGTTCTCGCAGCTTGGTCCACTTAGAGATAGCGAGGAGTGTTTCCCTGCAATGGGATCTGCAGTAGGTGTAGGTATCGGTTGAGGATAGGTGGTTGGATCTGGAACGACAGTTGGTTGCGGTGATTCTGAAGCAACCGAAGTAGGACACTCTACATCACTATCAAACAACAAATCTCCTTCATGCCCGGCAGTTGGTGTTCCGTTTTCATCAAAATGGTTTGAGATCAAATTTCTAGGTAACGTTAGTTTGATATAAGGAACATAATCAGATTCAGTTCGATGACAAATTGTGACTATAGAATCTTCCTCTGGTGTTTCCTGAGCTGATACATGCTTTGTATTGGAAAATAAAATTACACTTGCCAGTAATTCACCAATTAACATTCCGACAAGAAGTGAAAAAAGAATTTTGGCTTTCATAAGCAGTTCCTTTTTAAACAATTTTTATAATTGCTTATAGTTATGAACTGCTAATGTAAGGAAAATGTAAAAAGAGAGTAATACTACTGTAATAAATAATAATATACTCAGTTAATCACAATTATACTTATTTAAAAGTATCCGTTTACCGGTTATGCCATTTCCATGCCGATTGGATAATGGTTTCCAGATCTGAGTACTGGGGCTGCCAATGCAACTGGGATTGAAGTTTTGAAGAATCAGCAACCAGTATAGCTGCATCCCCAGGACGACGGGGTTGGACAGAAACTCTTACCTGTTGTTTTGAAACTTTTTCAATCATTGAAACAACGTCACGATTTGAATACCCATTGCCAGTACCGGCATTATACACGTCAGTGGCATGACCCGAAGCTAAGGCTTCTAAAGCAACAATATGAGCTGAAGCTAAATCGAGAACATGAATATAGTCTCTCACACAGGTACCATCATAAGTCTCATAGTCATCTCCAAACAAGGTAAACTCCCGGTTTTCTTTCAGGGCTCTAATAACATTGGGAATAAGATGACTTTCAGGTTCATGAGCCTCACCAAGACTGCCATCAAGAAAGGCTCCAGCAGCATTGAAGTACCGGATGCTGATTGAGCGCAACTGATGAATCTCACTGTACCAATTCAACATTTTCTCAACCATCAGTTTCGACTCTCCATATGGGTTAAGCGGAACTTTTCGGTCATCTTCAGCAATAGGAATCCGTTCAGGAGTACCATAGACTCCAGCTGTTGATGAAAAAACCAGTTGTAGCACCCCAGAATCTACCATTGCCCGTAACAACTGCAGTGATCCATATACATTGTTATAGAAATACTTGCCGGGGTTTTGCATTGACTCTCCCATCTCAATCCAGGCAGCAAAATGGATAACTGCATCGATGTGATGACTTCGGAAAACATCTACCAGTACGTTGTAGTCCGTTGTTTCACCAATAATCAGTTCAAAATCTTGAATCCGGTTTTTATCTCCGTGATGGAGGCTATCGAAAATAACTACCTCGTGCCCAGTCCGTTTCAATTCATATGCAGTTATGGAACCAATATAACCAGCTCCTCCAGTAACTAAGATTTTCATACGTTTGCTTCTCCTAAAATCTGTTTATTAAGACCAAATACATTACTTCGATTTTTTATAAGCCAGTAAATAAACCCAATCGCCAACAACATCCCCAAAACATCAAAACCAATGTCTCGGATTGTTCCTGTTCTTCCCGGAGTAAACCGTTGATGAAACTCATCAGAAAGAGCATATACAAAACTAAAGGTAAAGGATATTAACAGAGTGCTTTTAAGTTCAATTTCCAAAATAGTTAACCGTAAAGCTCGCACCACCAGGACTAACAACAAGGCGTATTCAGTTACATGAGCTGTCTTTTTGACAATAACATCACGCCAATCAATAAACGGAGTAGGCACCATTGGCAGCGATGAAAAGAAGAAAATGACACCACACCAGAGGACAACAGGAAGCCAAGCAGATAGAAACTGATAATGAGTTAAACGTGTTAGTACCATAATCACTGTGATGGTAAAAGTATACCATTTACTGTTTAGAATATCTGTTGATAACTGTTTCAATGTAGGGCTTAACAAACGGATATGAACCAAAAGCTAGTATGCCTAAACCAAAGAAAGCAATGAGAAGTGGTATTGTTAACGATGGTCTTGGTCTAACAGCCTGAATACCGGCCACCGTTGCTTCTTGATCTCTGGTTTGATTATCTACTAACTGAGGTAGTTGTCTATCCATCTCTAATGCTTCAGCACTTTCGCTGCTTTCAGGTGCTAATGGCAGTAAGACTTTGGGTACATGAGCTGTAGGTGATGCAGTCACTTTTGGTGAAGCTTTCGGTGAGGGAGTGGTTACTGCTGTACATGATCCATTTGTCTCCCCTTTAGTTGGTTTGGTCAAACACCAGGTATCACCGCTTTTCGACCATGAGTACCCTTTTTCTATAGCCGGATACACTGCTGGTAAGGCAAATTTCTCTTGTTTATCTCGGTTTAACAGCTTGACAGTATCACCGTTGTTGTTTAAGAACCCTGATTCAAAGGTAAAGTAAGCATGAGCCTGACTAGCGATGTTAAAATCTCCAATCTTCTTCTGATTACCGCTGCTGTCTTCAAGATNNACCGTTAAACAGTTCAACCCATTCAGTGTCAAGGGTTTCAGGTGACGGATAGACTTCAGTGATCCGGACGTTATCATAATTATTGTTTGGTGTTGGTGAGGGGGTTGGTGAGGGGGTTGGCGAAGTAGTTGGAGTCACCGTTGGGCTTGGGGTTGGAGTTGGTGTAGGTGTGGGTAGGGTTACTGCCACTGAAGCAACCTTACTATCTGTTGTGTTACTTGCACAAGACAGAGTAAACCGATGAATCTTGAGAATATAGTTTCCTGACTGGATATCATTATCAGCCCCAATTTTTGTTTTTAGGCTTATCTGACTCGTTCCTGTCTGGTTAACCAGGTAGTACTTTGTACAATCACTGGATAGTGACTCAATTTTTACCCAGTCTCCTGCACTGTTTTGCATATAACCAAAGTACTCATTACCATCTTCTTTCCGCCAACTAACCCGGATATACGAAGGATTTGGTAGATCAACCGTAATTGTAAGAGTCACTTCATGATCTTTTGAAGTAACAGTTGTCGGTTGGGTAGAATCAATTGAGCTTAAAAAGGCTAATACTGGTTGAGAGGATGTTAAAAATGCTACTATTCCTACGACAAAACCTGATATCCAAACAGAGGTTTTCATAAACTCTAATACCAACCACAATGATTAGAGACACTATTTAACATAATTTATGTGGAGATAATAACTATCGGTATCAGTATCTTTATGATGGACTTTAACATACCTCAATGTCCCACCGCCACAACCAATACTCCCACGATAGAGTGTTCCTCCTTGGACTGCCTTAACACTTAGGTCATCTGAAACAATATCAATCCCGGTGTGAGGCCCACCACCATAAGCTCCAGAACGGGAATAGGCAGTAGAACCATACCCTTGTGTTACCCGGGGTTTACCATTAACTGGCCATGGCCAAGAACCACTAAAACTAAAGGTAGAGTCACATCCATACCAACCACAAAGATCCCACTCGACTTCTTTGGATGATAGTACTGACGCTGGATTAACATGGGCACCACCTTTTGCAACTTCAAAATGAAGATGCGTGCCTGTGGAACATGCTGATACCCCGGAAATTATCGAAGCTATTGACTCACCCTCATTTACATCACCTACTTTTGTCTCCTGCCCTTTACCGGCCAAAATCGACTGGATGGCCTGAAACTCAGCTTTGGCTTTAGCGAGCAGGTTTTGAAAGTTTTGTTCATCGTTTTTTGTAAGCCGCATCAATTCTTCTTTACTGGCTTTTTGTTGTTCAAGTACTGTACTTTGACTGCTCAGATAATCTTCAAGTTTTTTCAGTTCCTGCTGTTTACTTTCTTTTAATTCTTTTTGAATATCAAAGTTAACCTTTGCTTCTTCCATCTCAAACATCATCTCTTTGTCATGTTTTTGGGCCAATTGTAAGTACTTAACTTGAGTAAAAAACTCATTAAAACTTTTAGATATAAACAAAAGCTGAACGGATGGTAAAAATGAACGTTTATAAGTCTCTTCAACCCGGGTTTTAAGGATCTCTGAAACATCGTTTAAAGTTTGGTCTAGTTGGACAATCTTTTTCGTTAGACCCTCTATCTGAGTTTGTAAGGTGGTAATTTCTTCTTTGGTTTTAGCAATTTTTATTGTTGTTAAATAGATTTGGTTATTTAAAACTTCAATGGTACTAGCAAGGGTTTTTTGCTTACTTCGGCTTTCATCAATTTTTGCTTCATATTCTTTAATTTGGTTTTGCAACTCTTCCAAACGCTTACTTTCATCCTCGGCATTGAGTAACACAGGTTGAGAACACCATAAGATAGTTAAACAAATCACAATAACGTGAAGAATAAGTATTTTCTTCATGATGGTAAGCATATGCAAAATGTGCATGTATTGTAAGAAGTATGGTTACACTCGCAAAAATCTTCTGACTGCCATTAAACTACTAAAGGCACCTAAAACCAGACCAAAAACCACCATCACCCCAAGAAGCATTAATAGGATCATGGTGTCAACCGGCATGGCAATAATGCCATTCAGCCATTGGACAATAAATGGGGTACTATACTGAAGGGCAGTAAAAGCTCCCAACCAACCAAAGAAAGCTCCGACAATCCCGTAAATCATCCCCTCAACAAGAAACGGTGCCTGTATATACCAAGCTGAGGCGCCAAGCAGACGCATAATCTCAATTTCTTTGCGGCTGTTTTTAATCTTGAGTCCGATTATCACCATCAGGATTAAAACTGACAGGAGGACTAAAAACCCAATCATCCCAATACCAAGATACCGGATGTTTTGAATCCAGGTCTGAAGCTGGCCAACAATATCCTCATAAAAAACAATATCTTTAACTAACGGCTCACCAGCAAGAATTGCTTTAAGTTCTCCTAAAGAAGAGATTTCTGTGGCTGAGATTTCAATCGATGAGGGTAAGATTTTATAGTCTACCAACTCATTAAGCATTGGGTCATTTTTGTTTTTATCTTTATGTATTTGTTCAGCTTGTTTTGTTGACACATATTCAAACTTAGCCAGTTTGCCGGTTGTCTCAAGTTTAAGCTTAATCCGACTTAAGTCCTCTTGGGATAAATCCTTACCTTTCTCAAAGAATGCAATCGCTTGAGGAGAAGACTCAAAATACTTTAAAACTAAATGAGATCCGCCTAAAATTAGGGCAAAAACAGCAACAGCAAAAAATGTTAATGTAAGAATCAGCACTGCTACCAGTGCTTGATAAGGAGTTCTTCGGACCTGTTTACAGGCAGTTGTAATTGATTTCATGACTTTTTCTCCTTGGATGCCTTTTTGACAGCTGGCTTATCTTCCACCAGTTTCCCTTTATCCAATTTAATCACCCGTTCTCCCATAGATGAGACTAAATCAATGTTGTGTGTGGCCACGATAGTGGTTTTCCCACTGCGGTTAATCTCTTTTAAAAGTGAAGCAATCTTCCAGGCAGATTCTTCATCCAAGTTTGCAGTCGGTTCATCAGCAAAAATGAGAAT
>DCTD01000038.1:0-1018 GCA_002335355.1 Patescibacteria group bacterium UBA1449 | reverse complement strand
GAACAGCAGCGACTGAATCTTTGATTTCTTGTGACTTTTTACCAACAATCTCCATAGCCAGAGCTATGTTTTCTTCGACTGTGCGATCCATCAGTAACTTAACATCCTGGAACGAAACTCCGATTTTCCGGCGAAGCTTTGGTACTGAAATACCATTCCTTTTGCTAATTTCCTCATTATCAAGGATGATTTTCCCGGAAGTCGGAATAAACTCCCTCATCATTAACCGTAAAAACGTTGTTTTACCTGCTCCTGATGGCCCAACTAAGAAGACAAACTCTCCCCCACCAATCTCACAACTCAAATCATCAAGTGCAGTCACATCGTTTTTAAATCGATGGGTTACGTGATCAAAAAGTATTAGCGACATAAATTGAAGTAGAGGCAGCTTCAAGGGAAGCGCTTACAATACGTTCGAATAGTTATTCGAGAACTTCCAACTTACCAACATCCATTAGCCAACCGGCTTTTTGAGCTCCCAAGGTCTCACCCCATACTTTGACTTTTCGGTTAATGAATTGATCGAGATCGATAATTGACGACGTGATATAGAGTGTTTGAGATTCACCACCCGGNNTACAATATGGTGTGATCCCTCCCCATCGATACCACCTTTTTGCAGTGTTCCCTCAGATGAGTCTTTAAATGTCCGCTCATCAGCCACACCTACTTTGGTACCAACTTTGATATCACTGCCAGTTACTTCTCGCTGTAAACCTGGTTCATCTTTCAATCCTCCAGGGGTAGTTGCATTTGTCTTTGCAGCCAACACATATCCGGTACCAGTGCCAAAAAGAATGACGACAAGAGCAAGTAATATAAATAATGGTTTTTTGTTCATAGAACTGCCTTTCTCAGACGTTTGTTTATTCATCTCCTGAACCATTGGACGCAAAACAGGGCGAGTTTGAATCGGACTATTTACAGGTTGAGGATTGACAGTTTGTACTGGCCGGATTCCTGGTGTTTGCGGTCGAAATACTTGAGGTTGTTGAGACATAGACGGGTTTTGAAGAGA
>DCTD01000082.1 GCA_002335355.1 Patescibacteria group bacterium UBA1449 | reverse complement strand
GCGCGTGTCTGAAAAACACGAGATACAGGTTCGATCCCTGTCCTTGGCACATTTCAAGTCGACACATCGACTTTCAATGTAAGTCATTCAGACACTGGATTAAATGTTTTGGTTGATATAATATCTTACATTGAACGAAGTGAAATGCGGGTATGGTATATCGGTANNCGACTCCCGTTACCCGCTCAAAAAAATATGCTCCCGAAAGGGGGCATTTTTTTTGAGGTAATAAGGGAGTAGGACCTTGTTCGATAATGTGAGTATAAGAACCCGACGGCTCTTATACGACGCACTATATGAGGAAGCGCAGTCTTTTTAGAAAATAACAAAGTTATTTTAAAAGACGAGCAAGCTCATACTTTCTCTATTGCAAAAGACCAAGAAGTCAAACTATGAGATGTTATAGGAGAGGAAAGTTCAACCGGCTGGTCAACCGGCCCTCACCTCCATTTCCAGATCAATGTCCTTGGCATACCGGTGAATCCAAAGGTGTTCCTGCAGTAGAGAAATGTTATACGGATTTAAACGTTTTTAATACATAATATGGTATATTTATAGATAAATAGAGTTATTTTCATTTTAATGTTGATTATCCTTGAAACCCAAAAGTTCAATTAAGTTCATTCGGTATTGGTTTGCTAGAGAAATGTTCAAGACTTTTGAGAATGCTGAGTGGTGTAATTTTGAAACTGGAGAAAAAGGCATGAATGCAAAAATAAAGAGCAATAAAAATTAATAACTTCTTATGGAGATAAAAATTATATGAACCTTAACTCCTTTACTCATCTTTATGAAATCTCCAAAACTCTTCGCTTCGAACTAAAACCAGTAGGGAAAACACAAGAACTCATCGAAAAGAGTGAACGATTCAAAAAAGACCAAGAAATTCTGCAAAACTACAAGGAAACCAAGAAATGGCTGGATACACTGCATAGGGAGTTTATTTCCGAAGCGCTTTCATCTTGCTGCATAAATTTTAACCCCTATTGGGAGCTATATAAGGNNGAGGAAGAAAAACTGCGAAAAGAAGTCGTATCCTATTTTCATAGTAAAGGTATGGAATGGCAAACTCACTATGCAAAGTATCACAAGTTTCAAAAGAAGAACTACCAAATTCTTTTTGACAATAAAGTATTTAAGATCCTGGCTAGCAAGTACCCTCAAAAAAAAGACGTGTTTGAGACGTTTGATAAGTTTTCCACCTACTTTGGCGGGTATCACCAATCTCGGGAAAACTTCTATTCCCATGAAGCCAAAACTACAGCCATTAGTTCTCGAATTATCGATGATAATCTGGTTAAGTTTTGCACGAACAGATATATATTTGAAGAACACTACCATGATCTGAATGTTTCAGCAACTGAAAAGGAAGTTTTTTCATTGGAATACTACAATACTTGTTTTCTGCAGTTAGGAATTGAGGGATATAACCAAATAGTCGGAAAGATCAACAGCCGGGTTAATGAGTACCGTCAAGTAACGAAAAAGAAACTGCCTTTTCTCAAGCTGCTTTTCAAGCAGATATTGGGAGAAGCGGCAGCACTCACAGATAAAGAATCTTCTTATCTTGAGATTACGTCAGATGCTGAGGTCTTTCCTTTTCTGCGAGAGTTCATCACGCATACTCAGCACAAGAATACAGAAGCCCGAGCGCTTATGGCTGAAATCTGTAAGCAAGGCTTTGAGATGGATAAGGTCTATGTCTCCAAAAATGCCATCAACACGATCTCCAACAAATGGTTCAGGTCTTGGTCATTTTTAGGAGGAATCCTGCCGAAGAATCCAACGACGAAAAAAGTCAAAGAGTTTGTCTCTTTTGCCGAGATTGAGAACTCTTTGGACAACAGTGGGATTGAAAATGCAGATATCTTTAAAGAGGAGTATCATTCCCATCTTAATCCTAAATTGTCTGTGTTTGATAATTTCCTCTCTCTCTGGCAACTTGAATTTGAACGGTTATTTATTGGAGGAGATGATGGAAACCCAAGAGCTTCTCAACCGGGATATGACCAAGCTTTAAAAAACCTGGAGACTCTGATGCAGAGGCATTCTGAATATATTCCGACCCGGATTGGTGATGATGGCATTGATCCGCAGAAAGAAGCCATGAAAAACTTTGCCGATAGCGCCCTGGCAATTTATCAGATGATGAAGTATGTTTCCCTGTTTAACGGCAATAAACGGGTTTTAGATCTGGAAGAAGATGCTACCTTCTATAACCGGTTTGATGCTTGGCTGGAGGATAACGATACCTATCTCTACTATAACGAACTGAGAAACTATGTAACCAAGAAGCCATACAGCGAGGCTAAGATCAAGCTTAACTTTGAGAACAGNNAGCGATAACTTTGGGGTTATCCTTCGTAAAGATGGTAGGTATTACCTGGGACTAATGACAAAGAAGAGTAATAACATGTTTAGTGAACGCAACGCGGATCTAATGGAAAAGGATAGCGACCAAGGGTTGTATGAGAAAATGGTCTACAAGCTCCTGCCCGATCCCAAAAAGATGCTGCCAAAGGTCTGTTTTTCAAAGAAGAACACACCACTTTTTCAACCTTCGCCTGAAGTTGCAAAGATTTATGCTGATGGGTCTTTTAAGAATGGGGAAAACTTCAGTATAAAAAGCCTGCACACCATGATTGATTTTTATAAACGGTGTCTGACACAGTAGNNTATCCTGATTGGCAGGGTTTCACATTTGCTGCACTTAAACCCACCGCTTTGTATACCAAAAATATCGGTGAGTTCTATCAGGATATTGAAAAAAACTCCTATAAAACCTGGTTTATTCCTGTGTCACAAGCCTATATCGAAGCCAAGGTCTCTCAAGGAGAGCTGTATCTCTTTCAGATTTTTAACAAAGACTATGCTGCCAAAGCTTGTGGGAAGATGAATCTCCATACTATCTATTGGGAAAACATATTTACCGAGCGTAACCAGCAGCAACCCCTGTTTAAGCTAAATGGTCAGGCAGAGGTCTTCTTCCGGGAAGCCAGTATTGATAAACCGGAAACAGAGACCAGGGAGACGAAGCATAAGATTACCAAGTACAGACGCTATACCCAGGACAAGATCCTCTTCCACTGTCCCGTGAAGCTCAACTTTTCCCGTCATGACCAGAAGATAAATCCCAAGGTAAATGAATATCTTACCAAAACTGACAAGATCAGGATTATTGGGATTGATAGAGGTGAAAAGAATCTGCTGTACCTTTCTGTTATCGATTCGGATGGTACACCGGTTTCCGGCCAAACCCGAAGTCTTAATGTCATTCAAGGCGTAGATTACTGGAAGAAGCTGGATGAGTTGGAGATCCAAAGAGATAAAGCCCGTCGTTCCTGGCAGAGCATCCACACCATCCGGGACATGAAGGTGGGGTACATCTCCCAAGTGGTTCATGAAGTTACCCGACTGATCATGGAGAACCTGGAACATGGCTATCTGCCGCTTGTTATTTTTGAAGATCTCAACCAGGGTTTCAAGCGAGGCCGGTTTAAGATCGAGAAACAGGTTTACCAAAACTTTGAGTTGGCGTTGGCGAAAAAACTCAACTATTTGGTGGACAAAGAAATCGGTAATTACACTGCCGCTTATCAGCTGACGTCCCCTGTTGCCAATTATAAAGATATTGGCAAACAATGTGGGATTATGTTCTATGTGCCTGCCAGCTTTACTTCAGCGATCTGTCCTGAGTGCGGCTTCCGTAAACGGGTGTATGACTGCCGGTATTCGAGCGAGGCGCAGGCCCGGGAGTTTTTAACCTCTCATCGGTTTTCCATGACGTATGATGAGAGTTCGTTTGCTATTGGTTATTACCATAGTGATGGGACAAAGACAGACGATCAGGAGATACGGTTTTCTTCTTTAGGGAAACGGTTACGCTATCAACGGACTTCGGACAACCGAGGTGGCAGTATCCAAGAGTATGATCCTACCACACAATTAGTAACCCTATTTACTGCTGCCAAACTGGATTTAAAGCAAGAGTTGGTATCACAGATATTGAAAAGCAACTGTAAACCAGATTTTTACAAGCAGCTTCTCTTTGCACTGGATCTTATCCTGCAGCTGCGGAACAGCCGAAGTGAAGCCCAACAGGACTATATAGTATGTCCTGCTTGTGGGTATCATTCTGACCAGGGATTTCGCGGAGAGGTTTGGAATGGGGATGCTAACGGAGCTTTCAATATTGCCAGAAAAGGCAGGTTATTGGTCAATAAGATCAAAGTGTTTACCAAGCACAAAGAGGTGAGCAAGATAAACTACACTGATTTGAAGATCGATATGGCAGAATGGGATGCGTTTGTTGCTCAACGACAAACCATCAAACACTACGGATAATCTCATTCAAATCTCTACGATCAACGACTTTATCTTTTGTCCCTACTCTCTTTACCTTCATAGTGTTTATGATTCCTTTTCTTCTCAACTATATCACCAACTGCCTCAGACATCTGGGAAACTGGCACATAAAACCATAGACACGAGCACTTTTTCTACAAGAAAAAAGATATTTCAAGGAATGCCAGTTATGTCAGAAAAATATCAGATTATCGGGAAGATTGATATTTATGATAGCGAAAAGAAGATATTAACAGAGCGTAAAAAAAACATAAAGAAAATTTATGACGGCTACCGATATCAACTTTACGCCCAGTACTTGTGTTTGCTGGAAGCTGGGTATCAAGTATCAAGACTGATCCTCTATTCTTTGTCTGATAATAAGAAGTATGATGTCCCGTTCCCAACAGAAGAAGATATTAATACCTTTTCTGAAATATTGGCAAAAATAAGATCATTTGATCCGGCAGAGTCGCACTTTGCCCCGAATAAAAACAAGTGTACCTATTGTATCTATCGTTCACTATGTAGTTATCATCTATGTTAACCCTCCCAGATTTTACTGAGAAAAAGATTGTATTCATTTCAAACCTTGATGATAATCCTGATGAATTAAGGTTTTCAAACAGCAACATTCGTCTATATCGGGAAGGGTGTTTTATTAATCAAATATCCTGTTTTAAAGTTTTGTGTCTTTTCTTAATCGGTAATATGTCTATTACTAGTAAGTTAATACAACAGGCAAAAAAATTTGGGATTTCCATCTTCTTACTCAACTGGTCTTTCCAAACCTATGCCGAGATTCTAGCTCTGGCAGAAGGCAACTACCAGATCAGGTGCAAACAATATCGTATGAGTAGTGCTGAAGAACTTATGTTAGCAAAGAAAATTGTTATGAATAAACTTACCAACCAGGCTGCTGTGCTTGCCTCAAGTGCCACAGCAAATCCGAAAGATTTTATAAATAACGAAAAGATCGAGGTAGCAACAAGTGTCAAATCATTGTTGGGAATTGAAGGATCATGTGCAAGCCAGTATTACAAAGCGCTTTTTAACTCAATAGGTTGGTACAGAAGAAGTCCACAAACCAAAGAAGATATCCCTAACTTTTTGCTTGATATTGGTTATACTTTCTTGTTCAACTATGTTGATTCAATCCTTAGACTGTTTGGGTTTGACACCTATAAAGGGGTTTACCATAAGCTTTATTTTGAAAGAAAGTCGCTCAGTTGTGACTTAATGGAGCCACTAAGACCATTAATTGATAGAGAGTTAGTAAAAGCCTATCACCTCAAAATAGTAAATGAGAAAGATTTTCAATTCAAGAACGGAGCTTTTTCGTTAAGAAAAAACCAGGGATTGAATAAAAAATACACCAGAATATTTGCACAAGCCCTCATGAATAACAGGGATGCAATCTACATGTATTTGTCATCTTTCTATTACCATCTAATAAATCCTAAAAAACACGCAACATTTTTCATTACCATTCCATGCTAATTGTTTCTTACGATTTTGCTAATGATAAAG
Organism: Patescibacteria group bacterium UBA1449; assembly: GCA_002335355.1. Taxonomy (GTDB): domain Bacteria; phylum Patescibacteriota; class Microgenomatia; order UBA1400; family UBA1449; genus UBA1449. The sequence continues at coordinate 355 of DCTD01000082.1, read as the reverse complement.
TTCGGACACGTTTTGCCAAGTTTCTTAGTGCATATGGTCAAAAGATTCAGTATTCAGTCTACTCGATTAAAAATAGTCAACGGATCCTTGCTAATATTTTGACCGAGATAGATGCATCGTATAAGCGTGAGTTTAAGAATACTGATAGCATTCTAATTTTCAGTATTTGCGATGGTTGCATGAAGAAGATAAAGAAGTATGGCAGTGCTGGGCATGATAACGAAGATGTGGTATATTTTGATTAGACAAGCTCTTTAACAACCCATAACTGTATTAAGAGTATAAATTGGATTGTTGGTAAAACCTTAGTCTCAATATTTTTATATTAATATAATAAATATATTGATATAATAAT
>DCTD01000041.1:1116-2800 GCA_002335355.1 Patescibacteria group bacterium UBA1449 | reverse complement strand
TGGAGCAGATATCTTGTTTGAGATTGATGCTGATTTTTCTCATGACCCCTTGGTTATTCCTGAATTTCTAAAAAAGATAAAAGAGGGAAATAGTCTGGTGCTAGGTTCACGGTATATCCCTGGAGGATCGATACCTGAAAACTGGGGGCTTCACCGCAAACTACTGTCTCTTTTTGGTAACCTAACGATTCGAGTGGTTTTAACCTACTTTCCCATTCATGACTGGACTACTGGTTACCGGGCTTTAACTACCCAGCTGTTTCAGTCACTAAGAAACGAGATGGAAAGGCGGGAATTTTCCGGTTATACCTGGCAAATTGGCTTTTTACATAAAACAGTCCGCAAAGGGTTTAAAGTAGCCGAAGTACCGATTCAGTTTGTTGATCGGGAATATGGTAAATCTAAACTTGGGATTGAGTATATAAAAAACACGTTGTTTTACATATTTAGAATTAGAGCCTTAGAGCTGAAGCGGTTTATTAAGTTCGGGATTGTGGGTACGATTGGCTTTATTGTTAACTTTACTGCTTTGGAAGTATTTTATAGAGGATTTGGGATTTCACCTGATAACGCGGCTGCACTAGGTGCAGAACTTGCAATTATCTCCAACTTTACCTTAAACAATTTATGGACGTTTAAAGATAGAACGATTACCAGTCCCAAGAAACTTATTGGCAAGTTTATCCAGTTCAACTTCACTTCTTTAGGGGCAATACTGATTCAAAAGGTTGGGATTTGGTTAGGAATAAAAATTGCCGGGGAGGAGTTATACCGTCTCTACTTTATCTTATCAGTGGGTGTGGGTATGATGTTTAACTACTTCATGTATACCCGAGTGATCTGGAGAACTAAGCGGGTAAAAGAGGAAGATCCTGCTATAATAGTTCCATGAAATCTGCTTGTTTTCTGGTACGGCCACTTGTTCTTCGCATAGGTACTTCTGTGACATCATTTGTAAAAAAATATCCGTTAGTGGTGTTTCTAACCGTGTTTGGGGCAGTATTACGGCTTTATAACATTCGGGGAACCCTAATTTTCTTAGGTGATCAAGGCAGAGATGCTTCTGTTGTCCGTAACTTACTTGTCCATTTTGATCCAATCCTTATTGGCCCGACTACGTCAGTAGGCAAGATCCAGCTTGGACCTTTATACTACTACTTTATGGCTCCCTGGTTGGCAGTCTTTAACTTTGATCCAGTTGGGCCAGCCATTGGTGTTGCTTTGCTGGGAATTATCACTATCCCGGTGTTGTACTTTGTTGTCAGACAGATGTTTACACCTATTGCTGCCACAGTGACAACTATCCTTTATACCTTTAGTAACCTCATTATTGTTCAAACGCGTTCATCCTGGAACCCCAATCCAATGCCGCTTGTGATTGTCTTACTTGTCTGGTCATTGTGGAAAGCGTATGAACAGAAAAAGTATGGATATGTAATTCTGAGTTGGATACTGTGGGGAGTTGCTTTACAACTTCACTATATGGCTCTCCTGCTTGGACCTATGATAGCTNNATGTATGGCTTGAGGCTAAAAACAGTAAGGGAGTTGTGTTAAAAAACTGGTTATTGGGTGTAGGAGCTTTTCTTATGTTAGCGTTGCCGTTACTAATATTTGATCTTCGGCATAATTTTATTAATGCTCAAGGATTTTTGGAATTCTTTCAAAAGGGTAATCACTCACCA
>DCTD01000041.1:0-1077 GCA_002335355.1 Patescibacteria group bacterium UBA1449 | reverse complement strand
TTGGTCAAATCCTTGGTTTTGAGTCTCTTCCAGCAGTTCGGAATCCACTTTCATGGGTTGTCAGTCTTAGCTTTATTGTTTTTGCATGGTTAAAAAGGAGTAACAAAGCCTACCAACTAATGTTACTTTATTTTCTTAGCAGTTTAATTGGACTAAGCCTTTATACTGGTGATGTTTTTGAACACTATCTTAGTTTTGTTTTTCCACTCCCCTTTATTATTGTTGGTGTTATTCTTAGTTTACTCTGGAACCAAAGGTTTATTCTTGGAAAAGTAATTACTGTAGGGTGTGTAGCTACTCTGTTGTATGTTTACTCAACTCAATACCGGATAAACCACTCTCTTGGGTGGCAGATAGATGATGTAAAACGTGTTTCTGAAATAATTGCTGAAGATGCTGGCCAAAAAGCGTATAATGTGGTTTTGCTTGATGATACCAAAGACTATCGGGCAATGAACTACCGTTATTTTCTAGAAATAAGTGGTACCAGGATTGTTAGTTCTGATAACTATGCAAGTCCAGATGTTTTATATATCATTGCAGTAAACCCGGATCTTAACTCGCCTGAGATTGAAACCCGAGAGATTGAGACCTTTCTTGGTAAAAGAGTGAGAGATATGCAAGCTGGCGAGAACAGTTCTTACTTATCTAAAAAAGTTACCAGGCAGTGGCAATTTTCAGGTGGCCCTTGGGTATACCGCATCGAGCGTTAGATTTTCAACTATGAAACCTTTTCTTTCAATAATCATTCCAGCTTATAATGAGGCAGAGAACTTTTCTAAAGGAGCCTTAGACAAGGTCTTAACCTATTTGAAAAACCAAACATATACATGGGAGGTCTTAGTTGTTGATGATGGTAGTACGGATGGATCTCCGGATGTTATTGAAGCTTTTTGCCAAAGTCATAAAGGTTTTAAGCTGATTAAAAATCCTCATATGGGAAAGGCTGGAACAGTGGCAACAGGAGTTAAAGAAGCTAGTGGAGACTACATCTTGTTTACAGACTTTGATCAGGCAACACCTTTGGAAGAATGGGAAAAACTTTGGCCTTTTCTTGAAGATGGATACGGGGTAGTT
>DCTD01000022.1 GCA_002335355.1 Patescibacteria group bacterium UBA1449 | reverse complement strand
AATTAAATATTTCTCCGATTAAATTTCATGAAATATTCCGGCATCGCCAGTTATTAACCGTTGGTAATCGCATCATATTTTTCCACTTCTTTTTATTGGGATGATAGGCTGTAATAATGAATTTTTCTATAGAAGCAACCAACATTAACTGATTCATTTTTTTAGCCTCCGACTCAGTGATAACTCCGTTTCTTAACATTCGTTCAATTGCCTGGTTAGTTACCAGATATACTAAATGGTCATGATGTATGCGAGGTCTGATTTCAGTTAATATAACCTTAGTAATCTTTTCAGTGATTCCGATTTGTGCCAGGCGCTTTTCTCCATGAGAAGTCTTTATAATAGTGTCAGTCATTAGGCAATCCCTCCCATATAGTTTTTTGCCCCGGTTTCTTTAAACTCTTTTCGCAACCTGGCCATAGCTCTCTGTCGTTTAGATTTTATTGTGTTTACCGATTTGTTCAATTGAATGGCTATCTTCTTATCACTCAGTTCATATACATAAAAGGCAACTATAATTTCCCATTCTTCCAGTTTTATGTTGGCTGCTGATATAGCGTCGTGCAAACCAGGCAGATATGAGATTAGCTCCAATTTATCTTCCAGTTGTTCATAATCACTTTGCTTATTTTCCATCTGCCGATAAACCGGGTTATCTGCTTCCAATGATATTTGAGTTGCAATTTTTGAGCGTCGATAACACTTCTCCAGATAACTGTTTTTGGTTCTGTCTGCTATTTTCATAAATAAAGCTTTAAGAGATATTATTGGTTTGTCGGTGTTCACATATCGGTTTAATGCTAGATATAAATCTGCCAGAACCTCCTGCATCAGGTCTTCTCCGTCCTCTTTAAATTCTCTTTTCATCTGATTAAGGGCATAACAATACCAGGGAGTTTGCATGAATTCCTCCCACGCCAGATCATCTCCTGCTGCCAAGGCCTGTACCGCACTGTTTAAAGCACAGTTTTTTGTCATTGTTGTCATAGTTATTTCCTCCTTTTTATAGATACTTAAAAAAGCATCTATTCCCGGAGGTGCTTCACAGCAGTATAAAGTTACAAGGTTGCATCAAATAAAGATAAACACAACAATAACAGGAATATTATCTGTCCTGGTAAATCGAATGATTAGTCCAGCCCAATAGCTCGACTAAATGTAGATTGGCCAGGAACGTTCCTAAAAGGGAACATTCCATAAAAGCGGTTATAGAATTGTATACAGCATACATGCTGCGAATATTATTCTACCTGGGAATTATTCCTTTGTCAATATATATAAACTAAAATTTATTTTAAATGACTATTTTGAACTGTCCCAGGCCAAAACTGCTTCCTTTACCGGCATGTAGGATTTCGGCCATTTTTAAATACGGTAGGAATGGAGCTAAATTGCCTGTATAAGTAATCTCACCCAACAACCCTCCGAGTTTCATAAATGCATCCTGGTTACTGGAAAAACGTTCCCAGTCATACCAACGAGTCTTGTCCTGACTAAGTTCCACCTGTGCTGCCATTTCCAAATAGCTACGAAAGTTTATTCCCAGTACACCCTGACCATGTATCTTCCCCAGTGCATCCAATCGCCTAAACACTGCCCGCATTAATACAGAAAAGTCCGGACTGTCATCCAGGTGACCTTTATCTACCAATCGCAACGGCGTTTGTAATTGCAGGGTTACTGCTGTGAGTCCGGCATATTCTTTACCATTTGTTTTAATCTCCATCGGCTGTGGAGGTTCAAGTATATGGTTACCTCCTGCCCACAATAACCTCATTTGCTCGTCTTGCTGCTGCTCAACCCTTTGCAGTACAAAACGGAATCGTTTTTTGCCCAACCCATTAACTCCCGCTTTCTCAAATGTGGAGATAAAAAGAGGTAACAACAGTATCCCACTGCCAATCAGAATTAAATAAAAAGAAAGCATTTTACCCTTCGGATAATCAGTTAAATTCATAGGCGGCGGTTCGATGACATAAGGATGCGGCAACGCCTGACTGGTAATTTTGCCCTCACTGTCTGATGATTGACGGCTGGTGGCCATTACATAANNCATAAACAAAAGCACATTGCCAGCGATGCATACAATTAGTACAATCTGCTCCCGGTTTCAAGCATACTAACTGTCGTAAAGCATGCCCCATAGCCCCCCGTAGAGTAGAACCCAGATAAGTGGGCAAAACGGCATCTTCCTCAGCTTCCAGCGTGAACCGGAAACGGGCATAGGAAAGGGAGAAAAGAGTATTATTATTTTTCATGATTAATCCCAGCTGCTTTTAATGTTTCAGTAGGGGAGGTTAAAATCAACCGTTTCTCGAACTCTTTATTTTCAAGTTTCATATACCGGGTCTTTTCAAGCCATTCAACTTGAGACATAGGCTGTTCATCAAAACGAAGCATAGCCAATAGCTCTTTCATTCTCGGAATTGACCACAAGTTTTCTACCGAGTTGGCGCCTGCTTCTTTACCGTGAATTGCAGTAATCATATAATCTGAAAATTCAGCCTTGAAGTCTTTATCTATTTTTTTAACGGGTAAGTTCCATCGTTTATTATTAAATAACTTTCCGTACCTGCCGGCCTCGTCACCATTCTTTTCAGCACGATTACTGATTACTAGGGTGGGGGTTATTCTGATTGAACCCAAACCCAGGGGTTTTCCCATGCCGATTTTGTGGGCATATCCTGGTTTCAAGTCCAGAACAAACAGCAGAGCGCCTAACTCAATGTCAGATAGATTCTCGAAACGGATGCGACCGGAGAAAGTTGACCCCTTATGTACTGGTTTTATTTTAGTATATTGTGATTTTGCTTTTTCAAATTCAGCTTCAGTGGCCTTCCAGCCATAATCTACTTCTTGTGGGGTTTTCCGGTGCCAGTAAAGCTTGTACCCACGAATATCAGTCTCGTTGTTCCAATCAGCCAAATCTTTTCCGTTTACCTGTTCTAAATAATGCTGCACGGTAGTAGGTTTAGGAGTTGATAGAATCCTGGGTGATAATTCATCATAGTGTCCCTCATCTTTTTTCATTTTGGCATCTTCAAAAAACACCCTGCCTGCAAATTGATCTGCATTTCCGAATATAGCCCTAGCAAAATCAATTCCTTTAAAATTTTTGTTTTCTGGCGGTATATGATCTTTGACCTTTTTATCATAAGCAAGACGAAACATAGGGGTATGCCCAATAGATTTAATATTGCCTCTATTATCTTCTAAATAAAAACAGGGAACCCCGTCGGGATATTTCTCCAGCATTTTTAAAAGATCTGTTTTTGGTTCCCTGCTTATATCACCAGCATAACTATCAATTAAATCCTGGCTAACTTCTACACTTCCTTCATTTTTGGGAAAATGAATAACCGGGTGCATGTGTTTATTGGTTCCCATGCTGCCGGATAACACTAGATATCCTTNNCATAATTACTATCCAGCTCCGCTTTTTTGTGACCTAATTTGAAGTTTTTGTTTTCAATTAAAGCATAGCGTAGCTTGATTTTACCGTTACGATGGGGACGAACTTGCTCTTCCGCCGGGATAAACGAAATCTGATAGAAATCGAAATTTGCTAATTCTTTAGTATGTACTTTGTCATCATCCCTCATCTCAACTTCCCAGGATGAACCATTTACCTTAGCATTAATTCTATAAATTTTCTGCTTCACCAAAGGAAATATATAGTACTTCCCGTTTTCCTTCTTCAGCCAACCGGCTTTTGTTGCCGGATATAATCCAGTATTAGGGTTATTGCTGCCTGCCAACATCAACTTTTGATATCTGCCCGAAACCGCTACTTTACGGTAATAAAACCCTTTGTTTTCATATAATTCCATCTTGCTATAACTTACTATCTCCACCAGGTTACGAACCATGCCGCGCAGGCTGCTACCTGGTATTTTAGGAGTCCCGCCCGGGGAGAAAAATTCGGGGTTTTCCCATTTATCGTCCTGGGCTTTGGCTTCCATGGCTTGCCTTTCCTCATCTTCGTTATAGGCATCCCTGATATATAGCGGTGTCAATGCTTCAATGCTTAAATCAATATATCCGGTATGTAGTCCCTCATGATAACGGTCAAAATCTGGTATTTCCGGTGCAGTAACTACTGTTTTATTAATAGGAACAAAGTTATAGGGAGCCTTGGCAGAATTATTCATTAGCGCACTATTACCATTACTATATAGAGATTTGTTTCTATTAGTGTCTTGCCTGTTAGGTTTTGCCTCAGGTTTTTGATAATTTGAGCTTTGGGAATTAGTTGGTTCTTGGTTCCCAGGTTTATTTAATTGTATTTCCTTACCATTAATAACTAGTTTAGTTAATTCTTTGTCGTTTCCTTCAAACTCACAGTTAGGTCTTTTCTGTAACAATAATGCATCATCTTTAGACACATTTATATTATACTTTTTCGGTTGTTTTTCTCTTTCTATAATTAACAATAGTTCAGTATAACCTGCTTTTATGTTACAATCTTTAACCTTAGCTTTTTTCATCTTACTACCCCCTTCCCACTTTCAATCCCCATAAACCGGCAATCCTCATAACCTGCTTGTCCCACCGGAGTATAGCCTATATAATTTCTAGTAATTAACCATAACCGATCTTCTTTATTAATCTTTGTATCAGAGGGAATAAGTGAGTTATTTATGCGTAGCTCAATTCCCCGGTCTTCCTTTAGAATCTTCCAATCTTTGTCTTCCGGGCAGTCATCCAGGCGGGTTCCCCACAGCAATTGCCGGGCTTCAATCACTTCTGATTCACCAGTTTTATCTTCTTCATCCTGCCTGATACGCAGTCGAAATATATTCTTATCATCCATGCTGCTTTTCCATACATAACATTCGCTGTCCTGATCAAAAACTCTAACCGACCTCAAATATTCCGACTGTAAAGGCAGCGAAACCGGCATAATGAACTGCCCATTTTCATAACTCCCCAGACAGATACCATGATGCATGATGACAAAAGTATGGGCTTTTCTATCATTAAAATGTTCTTTGATTTTGTCATATATATTACTCCATTCATCAATGCTGATGTGCGGTTCGTTTTTTTTGAATTTCTTTAGTTCCATTGCTTTATTAGGCATTAAGCTTCACCCCACTTCCCTTCACTTCGATATGCCTAAGAAGTGCCTCAACTTTTTCTTCCAGTATTTTTGCTGCTTGCTCATCCCAGAACGGATTATCTCCTTGCCGGTATACTAATAGTTCCTCTCCAACTTGTTTCATCTCAATAATCTGATCATCGCAAGTAATAGAAGCAGACAACCCCTGCAAAACTCCTCGTCCGACATTCTTTTCCCCACCGATAGCTAAGTCTCCATTCCACAGGTCTTTTAAGACCATCAGCATCAGACCAGCCTCCCAGTCCTCATAATCTTTTATACTTATCTCCAGGGTGGCCATTGATGCCATACCATCTTTTGA
>DCTD01000111.1:639-7810 GCA_002335355.1 Patescibacteria group bacterium UBA1449 | reverse complement strand
CGTATTCTGTTGATAACTATAAACAAATATACTCTGTTGCATGCTATAATACGGAGCTTTTAAAAACTACGTCAATTACGCAGACAAACGTTTTTAAGCGCTCTTTAACAGTTAGTGGCAGAAGTATTAAGCGGGCTGTTTTAGGAACAAAAGTTATTTGTTTATAAAACGGCTCGCTTAGTTGAGCATGAATTTAAAAAAGGAGGTTGTGTTTTCGATTCTCTTGGGAAGAGTAGTTATACGAGGAGGAAAACGATGGGCAAGCTACGGGTACTCAACAGCATGGGACACACGGAAGTTGCGTGGGATGTCAAAGCCGGAGATCAGGAGACTCAAGCCGCTGTCAAGGAAGCCGAGCAGATCTTTCAGGAAGCGGTTGCTAACAGTGGTATGGCTTTCAAGGTAGAAGCTGACGGGCAAACCCAACGAATCAGAGAATTCAGTCCGGAAGCTGAGCAGATCATCATTGTACCAAGGGCGGTAGGTGGATGACAGAGAATCTTGACTGGCCAGTAGTAGCGGCCTGGACAGGCATCGCTATCCTTGGTATCCAGTTCGTCGGCGTAGTCTTCTGGGTCATCTATGACAATAGGAGGCAAAAGAAAACAACCAACGGTACTGGGTTCCGGCTGCAAGCTGAAATTCGTGCCGAGGCACTGCTCCGTGAGCTACTCACTCCAGAGCAGTATTGTCAGCTGCATGAGAAAGGTTATCTCGGTGTTGCCAGCCCTTCCCGGTTGGGTCGTATCTACAGAATATCTCGCACAAGAGGGATGGTAAATGTCTACGAACATGGTGTATCAGTCATGTCTTTGTGTCTCCAACCGGTAGACTGGTTGCCGACAGCCGATGTCGTTCTTATGCATGTTCTGATGATTAAGGGTTGTGAGGAGGAGTACCTGAAAAAAGCGAACCAGTTTGAGCCTGGATACCCTTACTATCTGCGTTGGAATGGGCAAACCGAACAGCCACCAGCATACAATACCGCATGATGCCACTAACAGCCGGTGCCTGACGCATCATCAGTTCTTTAAAAAAGAATTGGTTTTGCGTCAGGCTAGGCACAGTATTTTCTTCAAATTCTTTCAAAAAAAGTTATAAAACTGCCTCTTTACTCTCCCCTTACAGGAGAGCATATACTTCCTTTATCAATCAACGCGCGACGATTTGGTATAGTTATAAATAGTCCAAAGGAGGTCTGTGTTTAGAATAGGTGAATTTTCGAAAATCAGCCGATTGACTGTCAAGACCCTGCGTCACTACGACGAGATCGGGTTGTTAAAACCCAAACACGTTGATGATCTCTCAGGGTACCGGTACTACACGGCTGATCAACTACCCCGGCTGCAAAAAATCATTGCTCTCAAGCAAATCGGGCTGCCGCTCTCGGATATTGCAGTGATGCTTGCAGATGATCTAAACACCGAGGAGATGATTATCCGTTTGCAACACAAACGGACTGATTTGCTTGCTAACCTGGCTTCACAACAGGCTCAGCTGCAGCAACTGGTCACCTATCTAACGACTCTCAGAAAGGAAAATGGTATGAACTACCATGTTACTATTAAAGATTTACCCGAAGTTACTGTAGCTTCGATGCGTAAAGTAATTGCCAACTACGATGAATTCAACTCTCTCTATCCTAAGATGGGAGAGCTGATGATTAAGCAAAACCTTAAGTGTGTTAATCCCGGGTACTGTTTTACGCTCTATCATGACGGTGAGTATAAAGCAGAAAACATCGATGTTGAGATCTGCGAATCAGTGGTTGAAGCCGGTAAAGATGAAGATGGTATGACCTTTAAAAAGATCCCTGCAGTTCCCACTGCAGCCTGTGTTATTCACAAAGGTCCCTACACGACCATCGGTCAAGCATATGCAGCGTTAACCCAATGGATTGAGGAAAACGGCTATGAAGTCATCGATCTAATGCGGGAGAACTACCTGGATGGTATCTGGAACCAACCGGATCCAAGTCAGTGGATCACCGAAATCCAGGCCCCTGTCCGGAAAAAATAAAAGTAAACGGCGTTACTTAACTCTCCAAACCCACCAGTACTGGTGGGTTTTTGGTATATACTTACATGTATGAACTATTTTCTTCAATACTACGGTTTGGATTGGCTGGCGGTAGGGACCGGGCTTGTGGCTATGTATATGATTGGGGATAAGCGCCGGTCAGCTTTTATCATCTATATAGTCTCGGCAGCATTCAGTCTCGCTTTTGCCATCATTATAAAATCCTTGCCCTTTATCCTCGTTAATCTGCTGACTATTGGTATTCAAGTCAGAAACTATTTAAAATGGGGACAGGAGCAAAAACAAGAATTATCAGTAGAAAGATAAGCTATGACACAAGAATTGCTGATACGAGCCTTACTTACCTGGGTTTTGATTATCCCGGTTGCCATCCTAAATGGTGCCATTAGAAACCTCATTTATCAACCTCACGTTGGTCCTTTGCTGGCCCATCAGATCAGTTCTTTTACCGGCTCGGCAGCCATTATTACCCTCACCTATTTTATGCTTAAAGATTATGTGGTAAATGTGAGTGTCGGGCAGTTGTTGCTGATTGGGTTGTTGTGGGTAGGACTAACGATTATCTTTGAGTTTGGGTTTGGCCACTTCGTTATGAAACAACCCTGGGAGAAGCTCCTGGCTGACTATAATATTTTTAAAGGTAGGCTATGGGTTATGGTGTTACTGGTTACGTTTTTAGCCCCAGTCCTGGTAAAAAAGATTCAAGAGTTCTTAACTTCTTTTTCATAAAGCATACAGATACTGCTTACAACGCTCTTTCTCTTTCCTTACCCATTATTTACAAGATATTGACTAAAATTAGCTATAGTAACTGGCATTATGACACAGAATCAGGGCAATACCCTTATCTATATTCTTGGGGCAGTAGTTGTTGTGCTCCTGATTGGGTTTTTACTTTACTATGTGTTGAGTCGGCTATTTACTGGTGGGTTTGTTGGGCCTGTATTGGAGCCTCAAACTGAGGCTCAGGTGCCGACTGTTGCTGATATTTTGGAAGATCCGGATATATATAACGGAAAAGTGGTAGTGTTAACCGGAGAAGTGACTGACTGGGTAACCGAACGGGCGTTTCTATTAAGTCAGGAACAGGGAGTGATTGTTATCGATAGCGGTTTGCTGGTTATTCAGCGGGAGCCATTTCAGTTGCCAAGAGATGCTCCTGAAGATGATTTGGCACTTGCTGAAAATCCGGAAGTGACCGTTACCGGCACAGTAGCGATTTTAAATATCATTGAAATGGAACAAACATTACAAACAGATTTAGATGATGAACTGTACTTTAACTGGGTTGATAGACCGGTATTGATTGCTCAGAAAATTGAAATTATTTCAAATCAATAAACATTTTCTACTTAGCTTTCTTTAAATACTTAAAGTAAGTAAAATAGTATTTGTTTATCAATGAATGTAACAATGTAAACATGAAGCTAACGGTAGTTAGAACACTTACAAAAATCACTTCACTGCTCATTATCCTGTTTGGATTACCATTTTATTTTGGATATGGTAATCCACTACCGTTTACAAATCCAGAATTCACTTTACACGATAACCTGTGGTTAACCATCTTTCCACTCGTGTTTGTTGGACTAGCGCTAGGCTGGAAATATGAAAAAGGAGGTGGATACTTAGTAACAATACCTTTAGTGATAGGGTTTGTTGCATCAGTAGTTCTTGGATTAGGGTTTAGTGTGCGTATGGTGGTTCCATTTATTGTTGGTGTTTTGTATCTGTTGGTAGGATATAGAGGCTCAACTGTANNTGAATAATGTTATGACAGAAATCACGTTTTATCAGTTTCTAGGGCAAAATGAATCAAATTTCTTAGTAAATCTTGTTCTGAGTATTATTGCGGGATTTATTATTGGTGCAGAAAGGGAATCAAGAGGGAAAGATGCAGGCATCAGTACCCATACCTTAGTTATAACAGGGGCTATGTTGTTTACTTACATGTCTGCTACTGTTGATCCAGCATCCAGATCGAGGATTGCAGCTCAGATTGTTTCAGGGATTGGATTTTTAGGTGCAGGGTTGATTCTTAAAGAAGGAACTAGTGTGAGAAACTTAACTACAGCAGCAAGTGTGTGGGTTTCTGGAGCTATTGGAATGGCTTTTGGTTTTAGTTTTTATGTTATTGGAATGATAGTAGCCATTACTGTTGCGCTTGTGCCTCGTATACCACATATTAATAAAAGAAGTCCGGAAGCACTTATGGAAAAAAAAGAGACAAGGTGATACGTAGTCTTATTTACTACTTTCTTACTCTTTTATTCCGTTTTTAAACAAACAATGATAATAGATATTTTTTTGCTCTGGAGTAAAAATATTTGCCATTTTACGAGCACACTCTCTTCGTATTTGTGTTGGGCGCCACTCATACCAATAAAAAGCTATTCCTAGTAAAAGAGTAATACCAACTATAAGTTTCCACTGTTTATTCATAAAAAAATTCAACTACAAATATCAGTAACTACTAAAAATTATACTATCTATTAGCCTGTTAGCAAAATAGTTATTACTGTGTTTCATCCATGTCTTTGTTTGATACAAATATACTGGTAAACGTATCTTTGATTTTTTCAATAATTGTTTCTGTAAATTGTATACACGAATCAATAGTATATAATTATCGTTGTGAACGTACTAAAAAAAGATATTAAATTCATCCTTTTACTCATAAGCGGTGTTGTTACCAGTGTGTTTGTCCTCTTCTTTTTAGCAATCGGGGTAGTCATTGGTAAAGAAGTGAATGCCACCTGCAAACTAGCAACTGAGCATTATGGCGGAACTTGTGTAACCGCTCTTGAAAAGACGGTCAATGATGAGGCCAATCCCTATCGGGTGCGGAACTCCGCTGTCTGGACACTAGGACAATTGGGTGATCCCAAAGCTTTGCCTACTTTAAAACAGCACTACACCGGTACTATTCCCGATCGGGAACCTCTAGATCATACTCTTAGCCAGTATGAGCTCAAAAAAGCCATCCGCTTGCTTCAAAACGGTACGAACATTACTGCTTTTATCTGGCGTGGTTCAATTCATTAACGTATTTAGATAAATTCTCCTTTATTGATTCTTTCCCCATTTATTTGGTATAAGGGTAGACAAACAGTATGAAAACAAAAAAACTTACCATTCTCCACAGTAATGACATGCATGGAGACTTTTTAGCTGAGATTAAAGAGGGCAAAGGTAAACTTATCGGCGGTTTAGCTTTGCTTTCTGGGTATATCAATAAAGTTAGACAGGAAGAGGAAAACGTTTTATTTGTCATTTCCGGAGATATGGTCCAGGGTTCGCTGATTGATGCTGAGTATAAGGGAGTTTCAACGATTGAGATCATGAACTACCTGAGTCCCGATGTTGTTGCGTTAGGCAATCATGAGTTTGACTACGGTCTGCCCCATCTGTTATTTCTGGAAAAAGTGGCTAACTTTCCGATTGTAAACGCCAATCTCTATATTAAAGGGTACGGCAAGCGGTTGATGGTTCCCTATCATATCGTCAAGATTGCTGGGATGGAACTGCTGTTTACTGGCGTTATCACTGAAAAAATCATGGATGCCTTGAAACAAGATCCGCTTGTCGGTAGTTTTGTTACTTTAGAGGATGCCAGCCGTGAAATCGGCAAGATCTGTAATGCCTATAAAAACGATGATATTGATCTAACAATCCTATTAACTCATATCGGTTTTGAGTCGGATAAACAATTAGCCAAACTCCTGGATCCATCATGGGGAGTTGATCTGATCGTTGGTGGCCATTCTCATACCTTTTTGGAAAAACCTGAACAGGTTAATAACACCCTAATTGTCCAAGCCGGTAACGGGACTGACCAAATTGGCAGGTTTGACGTAGTTATCGATGATGATACCAATCGGGTTATTGACTATACCTGGCGATTGATTCCCATAAATGAAGAACTAGCGCCTCCGGATAAGGAACTGGAAGCCTTTATTGAGAAATACAAAACGGTGGTTGATAAAAAGTACAGTGCTATGGTCACCAAACTGGCAACGACAGTTACTCATCCAAAGCGCGAACAAGAAACTGCACTTGGTAACCTTGTCGCTGATGCTTTAGCAGACAATGCCCAGTGTGATGTTATGTTGGTGGGCAGTGGCTCAATCCGGGTTAAATCACTAGGGCCAGTGGTAACCTTAAAAGATTTACTCGCCTGTTTTCCCTATGACGATTCCGTTAGCCGGTATACTTTAAGTGGCAAGCAGCTTAAGCAACTATTCTCTTTTATCATGAGACCGGAAAACCGGAATTCCGAGGGAGAGTGTTACCAGGTAAATAAAAAGGTGAAAGCAGTTTACTCAGATAAAAAGCAACAATTAATTTCACTAACCATTAATGGTCAGCCCGTTACTGATAACGGTAACTATACACTTTGTTTACAAGGCTACCATGCTTCAAACTGTGAGTCCTATCTAAATATTCGTACTAGTGAACTAACGAAGATGGATCAACCTAAGGTGATAACAACCTCAGCCCAAGAAGTACTGGAAGCCTACTTGCAGGATCATACTAATCTTAAAAGTCAGATAGAAGGCCGGTTAGTGTATCAATAATTGTTCAAAACGCATTTACAACTATAATAATCATAGGTATTACTCATTATTAAGTTTACAAAAGGAATTCATATGGCTGAAGTAATGGAATTTGTCCAAAATTATGAAGATTTAAGTACTGATACTGGTTTTCAGTTTGAGTTTTCCTGTGACAGGTGTCATGCCGCCTTTAGGACAACTTTTAAATCATCGGCAACCGGGACATTATCCAGTGTTTTGCAAACAGCCAGCGNNGTATCTTTGGTGGGGTGTTAGATACGGTGTCTGAGATTGGTGATAAAGTTCATTCTGCCGGTTGGGAACAAGCCCATGACAAAGCCTTTGCCGATGCAGTCAAAGAGATTAAACCCGAGTTTATCCAGTGTCCGAAGTGTTTAGCCTGGGTTTGCCGAAAAAAGTGTTGGAATAGTAGTAAAGGTTTATGTAAAAGTTGTGCTCCTGACCTGGGGGTTGAAATGGCAGTAGCCCAACATGAACGGTCAGTTGAAGAAATCCATGCTCATGCAGCTATGGCTGAAGAGGACAAAAAACTAGCTAAAGAAAATTGGCGTCAA
>DCTD01000111.1:0-627 GCA_002335355.1 Patescibacteria group bacterium UBA1449 | reverse complement strand
AATGCCAAGTTTTGTCCTGAGTGTGGTTTTCAACTGAAAACGGAAAAGCACTGTACCGAGTGTGGTACCAAGCTTGAGGCATCAGCTAAGTTTTGCAGTGACTGCGGTCATAAAGTTTAATAAGGAGGATTTACATGAATCTACTAAATGGCTTACTTGGTAACGCAACAGAAGTTGATGTTAAACAAGTAGAACCGGTTATTGCCACGATGCTGGTTGAACAGGAACGGCCGGAAAAGGCTTACGTTCTGATTAGAGACATGTTTGTGTTTACTAACAAACGGTTGATTGTGATCAATAAACAAGGTGTTACTGGTAAAAGGACTGAATATTTGTCTATCCCTTATCAGCATGTTACCCATTTCAGTATAGAATCTGCCGGTCATTTTGACTTAGATTCCGAGTTGCGGATTTGGATCATGGGAGCAACTGAACCAGTGTTTAAGAAGTTTAAGAGCAGCTCTAATCTTGAGGCCATTCAGAAAACCTTGGCTTCATATGTTTTAAACAATAGTTAGTTGTCATTAATTTTTTAATAAATTATTCACGTTTTTGCTTATATACTATAATTGTTAAGAGGTACGTTAAATTACTATTAGTAAAGCAATCTTTAAAGGAGATTCTATG
>DCTD01000077.1 GCA_002335355.1 Patescibacteria group bacterium UBA1449 | reverse complement strand
CGACCTTCTGCGTGACAGGCAGACACTCTAACCAACTGAGCTACCACCCCAAATCGATCTCATTTACCGACAACAAATCATATCAAATCTCGAGCCCAAAGTAAATATATGAGTAAAGAGAATTAGCAGACTATACTATGGTTTGCTAACTAATATGCAATGTGGTAAACTAGAATCATAATCAACTATATGCATCTATTGTCGGTACCTGCCAACAAACGCCGATTATAGTAAAGATATATGCCAATTCTCTATATTCTTCTCGGTATCTTAGCAATAGCAGCCATTTGGGTTGTTTCAATGTACAACCGGTTTGTAACCTTAAAGGCTCAGATTGAAGCCTCTGTTCAGGAAATTGGTAACCAACTCAAAAGACAGGCAGAATTAATTCCTAACTTGGTAAGTAGCGTTAAAGGCTACATGAAACATGAAAAGGAAATCTTTCAGGAAATTACCGATGCCCGTAAGAGTGTTCTGGATGCCGTAGATACCAAAGGTAACCCGCAAAAACTTGTCGATGCCAGTGCCCGGCTGGAAAGAGCACTGCAGCCTATTAGAGCCTTGTTTGAATCAACACCACAACTGCAAGCTGTCGGTCCAACTCAACAGCTGATGGAAGAACTTCGGGATACTGCTGATAAGATTATGTATGCTCGCAGAACCCTTATTGACGTAACCTTAGATTACAATACCATGACTGTGACTGTCCCAAGCAATATTATTGCCAATGCCTTTGGTTTCCAGAAACAACCAGGCNNCAACGACAGTAAGCACCGAGGAAACTAGAACACCAAGAGTAGAACTGTAACTTTAGTTTTCAACCCTTGTCATGCTGAACTTGCAATGCACATTGCTTGCATGAGTGATAGAGTTACTCAGCATCCCTTTTACTTCGATTCTTTCTCATATGGGGATCCTGAAACAAGCCTGCATTGCAGAACAGGATGNNAACGCCGCACCTGGCTGATTATGGCCCTGTTTATTGTCTTTATTTCAGGTTTTGCCTGGATAATCGGTGAAGCCTTAGGGTATGGTCCGAGTTTTGTCGGTTTAGCCCTCATTTTTTCAGGACTCATGAGCTTTGCTTCTTACTGGTGGAGTGACAAGATTATACTAGCAATTTCCGGTGCTCGTCCGGCCACCCCGTATGAAGACCGCTTGTTTTACTCTGTAGCAGAAAACTTAACTATTGCTGCCCGGATTCCCATGCCCAAGCTTTATGTCATTGAGGACTCGGCTATGAACGCCTTTGCTACAGGCCGTGATCCAGAACACGCAGTGGTAGCGGCCACTACTGGTCTACTCTCACAGCTTAACCGAACTGAGTTAGAGGGTGTCGTTGCCCACGAGTTGTCTCACATCCGTAACTATGATATGCGGCTTATGTCAATCGTTACGATCCTTGTTGGCTTTGTCACTTTACTTGCTGACTGGTTTTTACGAGCCTCTTTTTTTGGCGGCAGAGACAGAGAAGACCGAGGGAATGGGCAAGCCCAAGCAATTATTGCCATTGCCGGCATTGTTCTGGCGTTACTTTCACCCCTTATTGCCCAATTAATTCAGTTAGCTTTGTCAAGAAGAAGAGAGTATCTTGCCGATGCATCTGCAGTGATGTTAACCCGGCAACCTTCAGGCCTTATTAACGCTCTCAAAAAACTTGGTAGTGACCGGGAACCGCTTGAAGCAGCTAACAAAGCTACCGCTCATTTGTATATCACCAATCCACTCAAAAACCATCATGATAGCATTGGTTGGTTTGCTAACCTCTTTAGCACCCACCCTCCCATTAGTGAAAGGGTTAAAACCCTAGAAGCCATGATGTAATAGTTTTACTAGACTTCAGACTTTCTTCATTTCAAAATGGTAACCTAAAGGTATCAAGGTGTATCCGTTATTGTAACGGCAGTATAAACGATATTTATTACCTCTTAACATAGTGTGTCCAGTATCTGTCTTTATCATCTTTCACAAGTAATCTTTTCAGTATTAAAAACTTAAGTAAAATTAGGAGGAATTATGATAATCCTTCAAGTATATTACGATAAACTCCCAAAAGAGCTGCGTCCGGATTTTGAAGCCAAAGTGGAAGAAAAAGCAGCAATTCTCAATAAGTACTTACACACCTATCCTCATGAAACAATCTTAAAAGTTAATGCCGAAAAGTTTAAAAACTCAGAATTCATTGTCGAGACTAATCTTTTTTTTAATTCCAAAAACTTTTTTATAAAAAAGACAGCCCGATCTCTAAAACAGGCACTGGAAATGGCGTTTACTGACCTAAAACAAAACTTTCTACAACACTTAGAACATGAGCGTCAAAACCACCACACGTTATCAAGAGAAGAACGGTCTACTCTGTTAAATGAAGCCATCCAGGATCTTGGTGTCTTTGCCCAAGCCCAGGACTTACGGGCTTTTACTGATCGAATTGTGCCACTGTTAGACGATCTTAAACGCTACATGAAACGTAACTTAAAATCTGCCAAAGAACGGGGCATTATCAAAGAACCGACCAGTCAGGTAAATGATATTGTTCAAACAACTATTGAACGAGCCTTTGAACAGTTCCCATCTAAACCTGATGATGAGCGTTTAGAAACCTGGATATATGGTTTAGCGCACACGGTTTTAGATGAGTACCTACAAGAGGAGCGGTTTGAAGATACCAACTTCGAAAGTTGGGAAGAATTTGCTGATACTGATTTAGATGAAGTTGATGAAACATTGATAGTAGAGTATGAGTTTGAATCATATGTACCTCAAAAACCTACTGATAAAGATATCCAAACCACTGATACCGGAATAGATGTTACCGGAATTGAGGCTGATGTAAGCGTAAACCAACAATCTGATAACGAAAAACAAGTTAGGAAAGTCAGACAAGCGCTACGGCAACTACCACGAAAGTCGCGATCAGTTTTTGACTTGTACACTTTAGAGGGTTTTTCAGTTGATGAAGTAGCCCGGATTTTGGATATGGAAGAAGAAGAGGTTAAAGAGACCATAACAAGAGTGAAAAATTATCTTACTGAAGCAGTAACGAAAGATACTAACAAGTAACCTTGTTATAGTCATAGTTACTCAGGGTTTTTACAGTGTGAATAGTAATGACGTCTGTTTTTTATTACACTATACAAACAAGCTTAATTAATTACTGAAAACGCAATGGTTATGCCCAACCCCCAAAACTTTACTCATAAACTCCAGGAAGCCTTAGCCCAGGCAATCGAGCTGACTCGTCGCTACCAAAACCCTGAAGTGACAGATGTTCATCTTTTATGGTCCTTGCTTGAAGAAAGTGCTGGTGTTGTCTATCAGGCACTAGAACGCTCAGGTGTTGATATCACTAGTTTAAAAACCAGACTGATTGAAACGGTCGACCGGATGCCGGTTGCCCAGGGGCAAGTAGAGCCAGGCCTGTCACGGGATTTGCTCGTAGTACTGGGAGAAGCTGAACGCCAAGCTCAAAACCTCCATGATGAGTTTATCTCCAGAGAACATCTGCTACTAGCACTCTTATTGACAGACTGCCAGTCTCAGCATATACTTATAGCAGTTAATGCTCGTTTTGACCAAATAAAAGAGATTATTATGAGCATCCGCGGCAATCAACGGGTTACTGATCCAGACCCGGAATCAAAATACGAAGTGCTTGAAAAGTTTACCCTTAACCTAACGCACATGGCACGTGAGGGTAAGCTGGATCCAGTTATCGGCCGGAATACGGAAATTCGCCGAGTCATGCAGGTTTTATCCCGGAGAACGAAAAACAATCCAGTTTTAATCGGTGAACCGGGTGTTGGGAAAACGGCCATTGCCGAGGGATTAGCCCAAAGGATTGCCTCAGGTGATGTTCCTGATACGCTGAAAAATAAAGAGGTGTTGGTTCTAGATCTGGCAGCCATGCTGGCTGGGGCAAAATTTCGAGGCGAGTTTGAAGAACGCTTAAAATCTTTGCTTTCTGAAATTAAAAAAGCCAGCGGTAAATTCATCCTGTTTATTGATGAACTGCATNNAGATGCTTCCAATATGCTCAAACCGGCATTAGCCCGGGGAGAATTGAGAACCGTAGGGGCAACCACTATTAGAGAATACCGCCAATACATAGAAAAAGACGCTGCCTTTGAGCGGCGTTTTCAGCCGGTTTTAGTTGATGAACCCAGTCCTGAAGATACCATTGCCATCTTGCGAGGCCTAAAAGAAAAGTACGAAGTC
>DCTD01000069.1 GCA_002335355.1 Patescibacteria group bacterium UBA1449 | reverse complement strand
GCACAGGATAAAGAAAAGCCATGTAGTAATCAAGCTTGTCCCCTTTGTAGACACGCAACCCGACAAGCGATAAAAGTAAAAACAGTAGCACGAGTTCAACTGGGTTAAGCTGAGTCAAACACCTGATCCATTTCTTTGAAAGTGCAGCAGTTTTGAGCCGTTGTATTGCCATCCATAGAGAAAGGATAAGAGCACTGAAAAACAATCCTTGGCCAATAACTAAACTACTACCTTGTAAACGACCAAAGAAACTGGGGATAAATGATACAAAAAAGTCTACAGTTCCCACGCGCTGATACCAGTTTTTATGAACGGAAAAAAAATAGTCTTGAATATTTTTTAGGTTAAACCAGTCGTGTTGNNGCACATACATACCAACTGCCAGTAGCAAACCAAAGAAACCCTGCTTT
Source organism: Patescibacteria group bacterium UBA1449 (assembly GCA_002335355.1). Taxonomy (GTDB): domain Bacteria; phylum Patescibacteriota; class Microgenomatia; order UBA1400; family UBA1449; genus UBA1449. The sequence goes on along the minus strand of DCTD01000069.1, from coordinate 3,534 downwards.
ATGGTTTGTTTATTCAGTGCCAGAAGTGTCACGAAAATCATCGGGATAACGAGGATAAAAGCTTGATAGTGTAACTGCATTGCAGCCACAAAACTAAAACTTGTTATTAGGTAATCACGGGTTTTCCGAGTCTGGTAATAGCGTAGACCAAAGTACAAAAAAAGCAGTGTAAAAAACGGTATGGGATTGGGATTCCATGCAAAACGGCCAAACTGAATTGCAAGTGGAGACGTAGCATAGAGAACACCAGCTAAGACTCCTCCCGTGAGACTAAAGAATGAGGCACAGAGCCACACCAGAAGCCCGGCAGCCAGACTATCAATGAAAGCAACCATAACTGCTGGTGCCACTGGTTGGGTTGGAAAAAGCCAAACTACAGGGGCAATAAGATAGTAGTAAAAAGGACCCAAGTAAAAGTTTCCTACACTAGCCTTTGGCCCAATGAGAATTGGCTCTCTGGCTTCAAAGTGTTGAAGAATAAAGATTAAGTCTCTACCCTGATCACGATTAAATGATGTCCATTCGTTTATATGGTAGAGACGCAAAAATAGAGCTAAAGCAATTACAACAAGAGCTAGAATAATTCGTTTTTTATCAAATATCATAGTTGCTTTTATTTACCTTAAAGACTTCTAACGGTGCTCCTGAATCTACCTTTTCATAAGTTTTAACAAGTTCCATTTTTTGTCTGCTTGCAAAGTCAATTCGGTCCTGGTTGCCAATATAAAAAATTGTGTTCGTCTGGCTGATGGCTACCTGTTTTTGAAACTCTGGTGAGTCAGGAGACCCGACTCCGACAATTTCAATATTGTGCCATTGAGGTACTGTACCAAGATAAATAAACAAACCATCAGGTAGCGTCCCAAAATACCCCTCACTTAAGATCTTAATTTTTTCCTGTTGGGCTACCGTTTGAAAATAGTAACTAGCCTCTTTGATGCCAATACCTGAAGACCAATCAATAAGATACTGCCGTTTATCTATATTAGGGATAGTAATCGAATAGGGATTAGTAAGTAACTGTGAGTTCCACACTAAAGCAACGAATAGAAACAGCAGTACGATACCAATTCTTACCATTTTTGACAGCTGCCAAAGCAGATATCCCGCTGTTAACGGCAGTATCAATCCCAAAGATAGATAATAACGCGGTGCCACGAGCTTACCTAGCCCAACTAATGGCACAGTAATGAGCAGTAACGCTAAGAAAAGGTTGATTATCATGGTATTCTTCTTCCATATTCCCCACCCAATCCCTACAATTCCTGACAGAAGCAACATGGGTGTTTCATAGATCCATAACCATTGAGCCAAACTACCGAGATTGTATGGAATGTGACCCAACTGACCATTGAGTAACTCAGCTATGGTAAACGTAAAATCTTCTGAACGGCTGAACAAGAAAGGAAACCAGATACTTACTTTAAGCATAATTATTCCCAGTAGTGCAGTTACCAGTGCCATTACGGCTTGTTTTAAGGCGAGATAATTTCGTTGAAGTAAGATGATGCTTATCACTGGTAACGGCAGTAAAAAGAGAGCCGGAGTTTTTACCCAAAAGGCTGCTGCCAATAAAACTCCCGTTACTATCCCTTTATACTTCCATTCTGTTAGTGACCAGACTAAGACAGCACTGACAGCCAACGCAGAAAAAAGCATATCCAGCAATGCTAACCGACCATGAAAAACGGTAAATGGTGCAATCAGTAAAAACACAGTTGATAACCACGCCCAAAGAGTTGAAGACGTTTTTTGGATATGCAACCACACAAAAGCTACAAAGCCTAACAAACTTACTACTGAAATAAGACGCCCAACAAGAAGTAAATCGGAAACAACATTTGTTGCAAGAGCCACTAACCACATAAAGAGCGGTGGTTTGCCATCATACATGGAGATAAAAGGATTAACTTGGCCTAATCTGATCTGTTCTGACCAGTGTAAATAAATTGCTTCATCAGCAAAAATAGGAAAGTCAACTAACCGATACAGTAAAACCAACCCCACCAAAACAAGAAAACCAAAAAAGAGATTGACTTGATGTTTAACAATTGATGATAAATATGTTTTAACCATGAGTGCGTTTAAACCAGGAACGAACCTGTTTTGAAAGTAAAAGACTTAACGGTAGTAATAGTACCACCCAACGCATTAAAGGAACCGGATAGTCCCAGTTACCAAAGTAAACGTACGGGAAATATCTCAAAAGGCCTCCAATTGATAACAGGATAGCAAATGATACTGCCCACGAATGTTTGCTCAGTAAGAGTAACACGATTCCCCAATGTAAATACCAAGAATGAACCTGTCCAGGACGAGTCAATAACACTAACAGAAGAGCAATTCCTCCCCAGGTGAAAATATCGACTCTTTTGCGTAAAAATAAAAGAGGGACTAAGACAATCGTCGCGTACTTGATACTTATTGAAACAAACAAGGCTAGTAAACTTCCACCCCACCTAACAACAGGTGATACCCTTGGTACAATGAGAATAAACAAAGACAGTAGTGCAAAAGCCATCATGACACTATCATTGTGGCCTACGATGAGAGTTTCAGTCAGGATGAGCGGATTAAGCAGAAATAGTGCTGTCCGCTGTAACGCTTGTTTTGGATAGAGTTTTTTTGCCAGCAAGTACACTAAGTATCCCTCAAGCAGAAAAAACCCGATGACTAAGGCTTTCATAAAAAGAAAACACAGGGTAAATACTGGTAACCCAATAAACACTGGTATAAGGGAAATACCAGTCCACCCGTATCCGTACGGGGCAGCAGTATGAATGTTATGCATAAACCGGGTCCATGGATCACTCAAAAACTGGTTAGCGGTTTGAATATGGGGATTAACGTGATACACAAGCACCATCTTGGCATTAAAGAGATAGTTGAAGATATCATAAGAGAACATCGGATAGGCGATGATTCCAATTAAACAAGCAGCAGCAACAGTAACGATAAGCTGTTTATGTGTCAAAGTAAACGGCCGAAAAACAGTCAGTTTTAAATACGACTGAAGTAGTAACACACTGATAGCGATAAAAACGATGGTTGAATACGTGCGGTAGTAATGGCCAAAGTATTGGATATGACTGATAATATCTTTAACAACCGGGTAATTGTAGAGAGTCAGGTTTAAGTCAAGTTGAGAAAATGAGTAAAACACCAAAGCCACCCAGGAAATTAAAAAGAGGCCTATCCAAATAGGAGTTGATTTATATGTAGCTGGTTGATCCTCTGCCATTGTTAGTAATAATCCACTAAAAGAACAATAAAAAAAGAGCTAAGAAAGGATGTCAACGTATCTATTTTTTATACGGTTTGGTTCTCAACTCCTTGTTATGAATACCGTCCACTGATTGCGTTAAGCCTGATTTTTATGACATCAAGCGCCATTAAGACTGAATCTTTAAGTGGATTAACCCGATCAGTTTTAACGTGATACCAGACTATTGGTACCTCAGCAATCCTAACTCCCATCTTTTTTGCAATAAACAAGACTTCGACATCAAACGCTCCGGTAAAGGGAGCATTAAT
>DCTD01000021.1 GCA_002335355.1 Patescibacteria group bacterium UBA1449 | reverse complement strand
GATGAGTAAAAGTAAAGGGAATGTTGTGAATCCTGATGAATACATTGAACGGTTTGGGGCTGATGTTTTACGTCTCTATCTATCCTTTATTGGCCCTTATAGTGAGGGTGGTGACTTTCGTGATAGTGGTATTGCCGGAATGGNNAGTGTGTGGCGGTTTGTAAACCAAACAGTTCCCCTAGGAAATCAATTGGTATCTGATGAAATTGAATCTGCCCGCCAGAAAACAATTAACCGGGCCACTGAGGGTATAAAACGGTTTAAGTACAACACCAGTATTGCTGCTATTATGGAGTATCTTAATCTCTTGGAAAGTCAGATAGAAAATGGAATATTGGTTTCTCAGGCGGACAAAGTAAATAGTGAAGCAAAAACAAATAAAAACAGCAGCACCTATACATTAGCGCTTGAAACTCTGCTACTGCTAATGTGTCCTATTGCACCTCATATAACTGAAGAACTATGGCAGCGTTTGCATCACAGAGATGTATTTACTAGTGCAGACTCAATCANNGACAGCCTTGGCCGGTTTACGACCCTTGCAAAGTTGTCACTACGGTTGTCACTGTTGTCGTCCAAGTCAATGGCAAAGTTCGTTCAAAACTAGAAGTCAATGAAGAAATAGCCAAGGACCAAACTTCTGTTATAGCTTTAGCCAAAGCCGATGAAAAAGTCAAATCATATTTAGAGGGAAAGAGACTTGTTAAAGAGATTTTTGTTCCTGGTAAACTCGTGAATCTTGTTGTTGGGTAACTATAAAACAACATCTGATTTTACAGCCTATCTGCTCAAGATAGGCTTTTTTGTTTACATTTTCACGGTGATGAACAATAATAATAAAAATGTTGCAGTTATATGTAAAATTATGTAAAACTGCACGTATGCCGTAATCCGTAAGTAAACTATTAATTGATTATGTCTGATAACTTTGAATCANNGATAGTTTGTTAAGTAATACAAAAAACGATTCAGAAAAGGCAAATACTTATAAGGCTTTGTTTCTTAAAATATCAATAATTATAGGGATTACTAGTCTGTTAATTTCATTATCCTTATATATTTTGTATACCAAAGAAGAAACAAAAAGTGATGTTATAGAGATAGTAAAAATAGAACAAAAACATAACAATAATATAGTAATAGATATATCTGGTGCGATTGTAAAGCCTGGTGTCTATACAGTCCCTGCAGAATCACGGATTAATGATGTAGTGGTTCTTGCTGGTGGTGTTCGTGAAGATGCTAATAAAGAATGGGTGCAAAAGGAGCTTAATTTGGCTGCAGTTCTTCACGATGGTCAAAAACTCTATATTCCATTTACCGGGGAAGATGGATTACAACAAGAATATCCAGCCACTTCATCTCAGTTGATTAACCTAAATACTGCTACACAAGCCGAGTTAGAAAGCCTACCTAGGATTGGACCTGCCACTGCTCAACGGATTATCGATTACCGACAAACGAACGGAAAATTTTCTGTTATTGAGGACTTGCTACAAGTGCCAGGGATTGGTGAGGGAACGTTTGATCAAATAAAAACAGCAATTACAGTCAAGTAGGTGATACACAAAGTTATATATTGTTATGGGTAAAAACCATTACCTAGTATTCGTACTGTTCCTCGTTATCCTTTACATTTTTCGACTAATTTCATTGTTGGAATGTCAGTTGTTACCAAAGACCGAGCTAAAAACAAAAGAAAGCACTACTAAATTGAACGATATGCAACATGTGACGATGAGAAAATCACAACAGTATAACAATTATAAGCCCATTCATGGTAATGGATTAATTTCACTTACTATTAGCAATCATCAGTGTGTATTGACAACATCACTAAACCATATAAATAGCTTGGAAAATAAAGAAAATAAACAAATTGGTATACAACATGAAATCACAGCTTTTAGCTCATTAGTTATGGGCCTTAAAATGGCAATCGAAACTACTGTCCAAGGAATACGTAACCAACTACTTGCTCAACTAAAAACGTTATTTCCTCATCAAAGTGCAGCTCTGCTTGCCGGGATTATCCTCGGTGAACAAGGGCTGTTTTCCAAGGATTTGTTAGAGATGTTTCGGACAAGTGGTCTTATCCATATTGTTGTTGCTTCAGGGGGAAACATTGCATTACTGACAAGCGTTGTGTTTGCGACTGCTCAATCTTATCTTTCCAGAAGAAAAACGATGTTGATTACTTTTGGTTGTGTGTTGTGTTACGTTTTATTAGCAGGTTTGGAACCACCCTTAATCAGAGCAAGTATAATGGTTTGCTTAACTATGAGTGCTCTTCTTTTCGGAAGAAAAACATTTAGTCTGTATACATTGATCATTACTGCTTTAGTAATGATAATAGTCGATCCTTTACTACTGTTTTCACTCAGTTTTCAACTATCGTTTGCTGCTACCGCTGGCATTGTTTTATTTGGGGGTATGCTTAGACAATATCTAACAGTAAAGCTTGCTCACTACTCCTGGGCACACTTTTTGGTGGCCGATATTAGTCAAACAATTGCAGCTCAGCTCTGTGTGACACCACTATTACTCCATACATTTGGACAAACTAATATTTTTTCTCTCATTGCTAATAGTCTAGTGGTGCCATTGGTGGCACCAGTCATGATAGGGGGAGTAGTTGTTTTAGGTCTATCATATCTGTTATTCCCTTTAGCAGTGTTTTTTAGTTGGTTACTTACGATTTTAACGGAATATATTATATGGATCTCATTCTTTTTTAGTCATGTCATCAGTTATGCGATCAATCTTTCTTTAAACTGGTTAATAGTATTTATCATCTGGGTGGTTTCAATTTGGTGGTGGCATAGAAACTATGGAGCTTCTGCAGCGTGATACTCCTTATGAATATTCCAACTATTTTCCTTTGTCTTTCACTGCTGACTGTTTTGCTAACTATAAAGATAGGTAGTCAGTGGCCTGATGAAAAGGTCCATGTTATTGGTTGCAATGTAGGACAAGGTGATGCAACACTTATTAGTAAAGGCTTTAGTCAAATAATTGTTGATACCGGACCAAATGAGAGTGCCACCAGTTGTTTACAACGGCACTTGCCATTTTGGGATAGAAGATTGTCACTAGTAATAATTAGTCATTTTGATAAAGACCATGTCGGAGGTTTAAAAAGTTTGGCAGATCACTATACAATAGGGAACCTTGTCTATTACCCCACTGAATCAATACCCACTGAATGGCGAGAATTTATCGAGGAACTCAGACAAAGTGGAACGTATGTAGTCGAGAGCTCTACAATCCAACAGATGAAAGTAACAGGGGTACAGCTTGACTTTTTATGGCCAATCGAAGAAGGCTTATTAACACAAGCAAATCAAATTTTAGGGGTAGATGAGCACTATCCTGAAGTTAGTGCTAGAACGTTATCAGATAATGAAACCTCAATTGTTGTTAGGGTAACATATGGGACGTTTGCTCTCTTACTCACTGGGGATATTACGGCACACGTTGAAAAACAGTTACTTATGAGGAATAAGAGACATTTATTGCCAAGTACAGTCTTAAAAATAGCGCATCATGGGAGTCGCTTTTCGACAACACAGCAGTTTCTAACAGAGGTAAAACCACTGTTAGCCCTCCTTAGCGTAGGCAAAAATAGCTATGGTCATCCAAATCAACAGGTCCTGGATCTTTTAAGTCAAAACCAGATTGTTATCCATCGAACTGATCAGGCAGGAGATTTAGTAGTGGTGACAGATGGTTCTACATGGGAAAAACGTAAATAAAAATCTCGAGTAAATACCAGATGCTGATAGCTGTTATGATTGAGTTTTCGAGGGGTGTATGACTATGTTTTTTTGAAAAGTAAAAATTGTAAATTATTTTTAAATATAAACAGTACATAATACTAGCAGTACTGGAACTGGTACTTAGTATATAGAGTTTAGTCACCAGTCTTACTTGTCGTTATGAACATGAAAAAATGGTATGCGGAAAATAATGGGACAGAAAAATTAAAAATGTTATTTATCCACAAGAAGGGGAAAACTTTTCCTCAACTATTAAAATTTAAAAAAGATAAGTAAATAAGAAATAAATATTATATTAAGTCTTAAGAGATAGAAATTACACATCATGCT
>DCTD01000008.1 GCA_002335355.1 Patescibacteria group bacterium UBA1449 | reverse complement strand
TTTTATCATTGTCTTAAATAATGGAACTATGACTGGTGAAGACCCAAATCAAGTTCCGATAGAGATTATATACCCAGATCCCTCTGATCCTAGTAGCCTATCACCATCATTTGTTTGGTATACAAATCCATGGTTTCAAATTCAGGGTGGAGGTTCCATTCATGCTAATGGAGCTGGTTCAGGATATGCTATCCAATCGAGAATCCCTGTGACGGTTGAAGAGGAGGATCGGTATCTGTTCATTGGAAAAGGTCGAGCTACCTATAACAATGGGACTTTGTATTTAGGTAAGTCGAACGTAAACGATAACCTTGCTTCAGACTCCGGACTTTTCGCTGTTAGCCAAGGATATCAGGGAGTCATTGCCAATTATGACTATTGGCAAAAAAAATTGGATGGTAAGTATTCCGGGAGCGTCACTGCTCACGCTTGGGATGGTGATCCTAGTGTTTTTAGTTCGGTTGGTACATATATTTTGAAAACTAACGTTTATGATTTAACGATCGGTGGATTTGGTTGGAGTAGTTTTGACGACAAACAGGTTGTTATACTCCACGACGGTGATGTAAGGATTCAGGGTAACATTTCTGTGTCTCAAAGTGGAGCATTAGTAATTATTGCTTCAGGAGACATTTCCATTGAGCCAAGTGTTTCTCATATGGATGGTTACTTTATTGCTAATGGTTCGATTGATACCGGTACTTATAGTACAACACCTGATGTTCAGTTAACGGTTGAGGGGGGATTGATAAGTTGGGATACCGTTAACGGAATAATTTTGAGTCGGGATTTGGGTTCTGCTAGTCCTGGAATAGATAATCTTACACTCCCTGGTGAGGTGTTTGTCTTCAGGCCGGATATGGTGATGACACTGCGGACAGTGCCTGAAATTACGGACTACAAGATTACCTGGGAGGAAGTAGAGCCATAAGGGTTTGAGTGGTACTATACAACCTATGAAACTTGTCTTCCTTTCATGGTTTCTTCTTACTACTGTTAGCCTTATTCTTTTTGGACAAGCATTCAGCTTACAAGTTATTCAAGGGAAAGAACAAATCAGACGTTCAGAACAAAACCGCTTTAGGATTAGAACCCTGGAAGCAGAACGGGGAGTTTTTTTTGACAGTAGAGGTGAACCGTTAGTAGAAAATAAAAATAATGGTCGATATTACCGGTATGGTGAAGAACTGGCGCATGTATTGGGGTATATTGGTGAAGCGAATGAAGAAGAACTGAATCTCTTTGGAGTTGAACCGGGTAGATTGGTTGGAAAGTTAGGTTTGGAACGGGAAGAAAATGGTTTACTCAGAGGGGTGGATGGAGGCATTGTTGAAGAGTTTGCTGCTACAGGTGAAAAAATTAGAGCATTTTCTCAATCAAATCCAGTTTCTGGGAGGAATATTCAGCTAACTCTTGATGAAAAAATCCAGCGGGTTGGATATGAGGCGTTAAAAGAAGGTAAATTCAAAGGTGCGGTTATTGCAGGTACTCTAGATGGCAGAATTATTACTTTAGCAGTAACTCCTGCCTACGATCCTAATCAGTTTGTGCCAAAAACTGATGAGAAAGAAACCGAAGCTGCTCAAACGTATATCNNTATCCAATCGATACTAAACGATCCGAATCACCCGATGTTTAACCGGGCTGTCGCTGGTTTATACCCACCGGCTTCCACCTTTAAGCTGGTGACCGCACTGGCAGCATTAGAGTCCGGTACGGTTACAGCTGAGAAACAGATTGAAGATACAGGAGTGGTGACACTTGGGGGCATTCAATTTGGTAACTGGTACTATCGTCAGTATGGTCAGACAGATGGGATGGTAAACTTAGCAAAAGCGCTCCAACGTTCGAACGACATCTATTTTTACCAGGTAGGAGGTGAGACTGGAATAGAATCTATAGCTCACTGGGCTCAACTCTTTGGCTTTGGTGTGCTAACTGGAATACCGTTAACTGGAGAATTAGCAGGGTTAGTACCAACACCCCAGTGGAAGCAGCAACAGTTTGGTGAAGATTGGTATGTTGGTGAAACCTATAACACTTCAATTGGTCAAGGAAATTTGCAGACAACGCCTATTCAGGTTCACATGATGACTACAGCTATTGCGAATGATGGGTGGTTGTGTAAGCCGGAATTGGTGGCGGCAGTCGTTGACAAACCGGAGGCAAATCTTAACCTTACAGATACGTTCGAAAAACGCCGATGTACAAAAATTGAGGTTCAGCAAAAAAACCTTGATGTTGTTAGAGAAGGAATGAGACAAGCGTGTGATGTTGGTGGGACAGGATGGCCACTCTTCGGGTTTAAAGTCACCAACCCCAGTCTTGTCTATGATGATGTTAACTATCTCAAAGATGCTAGTGGTTCTGCAGAGATGGTGAGAATTCCCGTTAGTTGTAAAACTGGAACTGCAGAAACAGGGATCTTTTCAACCCATGATGCCAAAGATGAGCAAACCCACGCGTGGTTTGTTGCTTTTGCTCCCTCACATAAACCGGAAATTGTTGTAACAGTTTTATTGGAACATGCTGGTCAAGGCTCAGACAAAGCTGCCCCAATTGCCCGGGAAGTCTTAAAAGCGTGGTTTGAGAGTAAAGAAAAGAATTAGGAAAGAGTATATAACGTTTCTCTAGTAATAAGCAGAAAGGTCCTAGGGACATTGATTCGAATAAGCCGATAATCTATAGTAGAACGTGTGAAGTATTGTGAAGCTGACTATTATTTAGCCTTTCATTTTTGTCAAGGAATTGGCCCCCACCGATTTCAACTTATCCTCAAACTCTTTGGAACAGCTCATAAAGCTTGGCAGGCAACAGAGACAACATGGCGCGAAACTCACGTACCAGACACAGTTATCGAAGCTTTTTTAAACCATCGGCAGCAGTATGACTTTGAAGCAACTGCTCTTGATCTAGCCAAGCTTCAGATTACATACATACCACAAAGTGATGATACTTTTCCTCAGTTGTTAAAACAGATTCCCAGCTGTCCCATTGGCTTGTTTGTGAAAGGCACGTTACTGCCAATTGATGGTAAGGCGATTGCCGTGGTAGGGACTCGGAAAGTTACCCCGTACGGCAGAGAGGTCACCGAGCGGTTTGTCAGTGCCTTAGTCAGTTACGGTTTTACCATTGTTTCCGGATTAGCTAGAGGAGTTGATGGGGTAGCCCATCGTGTAGCGTTAGATCATGGTGGCCGAACAATTGCTGTGTTGGGTTCGGGAGTTGACCAAGTGTATCCGCCTGAACACCGTGAATTGGCAGGTACTATTATCCAAAATGGGGCCCTCATTTCTGAGTATCCACCCGGGACTCAACCTACCCCTGGTAATTTTCCGGCTAGAAACCGGATTGTTTCTGGTATTTCACTGGGAGTCTTGGTCACTGAGGGAGCCAGTAAGTCCGGTAGTAAAATTACCGCCTTAACGGCAGTGGAACAAAACCGAGAAGTTTTTGCCGTGCCTGGCCCGATTACCAATCCTATGTCATTGGGACCAGCAGAGTTGATTCAAATGGGGGCAAAACTGGTTATGAGTGCAGCCGATGTGGTAGCTGAATTGCCAGTTGACGCTTCATCAACTCCAGCTAATGGCGTTGTAAAAAAACGAGTTGAGTTTGCTGATAAAAACCAGGAAACCATCTGGTTGTGTTTAGTCAATGGTACTCAACACATAGATGAT
>DCTD01000094.1:5541-5850 GCA_002335355.1 Patescibacteria group bacterium UBA1449 | reverse complement strand
TTATTGTTAACTTCAATACAAAAAAACTACTCAAGTTGTGTCTGTCTTCGATTTATAACGAAACAAAGACCACTGAATATGAAATTATTGTGGTTGATAACGGTTCAAATGATGGATCTCTTGAGATGCTGAGCAAATATTACCCGCAAGTGAAAATAGTAAAAAATTCTGAAAACGTTGGTTTTGGTAAAGCCAATAATCAAGGTGCTGCTAAAGCTAAGGGGCAATGGTTACTCTTGCTTAACTCAGACACTCAAGTCACTGATAGAGCCATAGACAAACTTACTGATATAGTAAAGACACGCAAAT
>DCTD01000094.1:3599-5536 GCA_002335355.1 Patescibacteria group bacterium UBA1449 | reverse complement strand
TCAACTGCTCAACCGAGATAACTCGGTTCAACCCTCTGCCGGTTACTTTCCCACGTTGCCACGGGTTATTGCTCAACTATTGTTTGTCGATGATCTACCGTTTATAAAACGGTTCATTAAGCCATATCAACAGAATCAACCTGCCTTTTATACAAACCAACAGGAAGTTGATTGGGTTACTGGCGCATGTTTACTTGTTTCTAAACAACTTTATGATCTGGTTGGAGGGTTTGATGATGATNNCGACTTAAACAACATCATGCTCAAGTTCTGTTCGTCCCAGCAGCTTCGGTGTATCACTTCAAGGGAGGTTCATCAGAAGACGGCTTTAAGGCTGCGGTTTTAGGTGAGTATAAGGGCTTACATACGTTTTATAAAAAGCACTATAAGCATCAGCAAAAAGGATTGTCTCTGGTTTTAATGATTGGAGCATTGTTGCGGTGTGGTCTATTTGGTATTATTGACTCTAGAAAAGCACGTGTATACTATCAAGCATTNNCAACAACTGCTAGTACAGGCAAGTTTTCTATGACAGTTAAATCCATCGTCAGTTTTATTGATAAAAACCTCTTGTTTGGTTTGAGTCTGTTTTTACTCATTTTTATTCCCTTATATCCCAAGTGGCCACTCTTTGATATTTTGCCGGGTTATAACGTCAGGATTAGACTAGAAGACTTTTTAGTACTGCTGACTTTCGTTATTTGGGGAATATATGTTTTAAGAGGGAAAATCCACCTTTTCCAAAATCCTCTTTTTAAACCCATAACAATCTATCTTATTGTGGGATTACTGTCAGTTTTATCAGCTATCTTTATTACCAAAACAGTGACCACAGAGTCGTATCAGATAATGAAGATCTTTCTTCACTGGTTTAGAAGGATAGAGTATATCTCATTGTTTTTCATTTTTTTCAGTTCGATTTATAAAAAAGAACAGATTAAAGCCTATTTATGGGTCTTGGTTACGACTGTTGTCAGTGTAACAGTTTATGGATTTGGACAAAAGTATCTCTATTGGCCAGCTTACTCAACCATGAACCGGGAGTTCTCTAAAGGAATTGTACTCTATCTATCTGAACATGCTCGGGTATTGTCTACCTTTGGCGGTCACTATGACCTTGCTGCCTATATCATGATTACCCTAACCATCATAATTGCTCTGGCATTTTTAGTTAAGAATAAACTGATTACTGTTGGGTTACTGATTATTGCTCTGGCGGAGTATTGGCTGCTTAATTTAACTGCTTCCAGGACATCGTTTATTGCCTATTTAGCATCTGTAACTATCACATTTTTCTTCTTAGCTTGGAAGAAAGGGTGGATGTGGTCGCTTGTTCGATGGGGAACTGTAATGGTTTTGAGTATGGGGATAATGCTCACCGTTGGGCCTTTGTCTGAACGGTTTGCTCATATCATTAAACTGCAGGATATGAAAACCAAGCTTAACAGCGCCTTAAAACCACCACCACCCAACGGAATTGCCCTAAATGAAAACATTCCTTTGGAACAACAACTCAAAATAGTAGCCACTCAGTCTGATACCCCTCCCAGTCCGGTAAAACCTGAAGAACAGGAGCGTCCGGCTGATGTTTATGAAGACCCCTATCCACAAGAAGCGACTGCTTCAAGTGATAGTGAAGCCACAACTGCGGCAACAATCCATGTTGATTACTCAGATAATGCGATGAAATATGGACTATCGTCTGCAATTAGGATGGATGCTCTCTGGCCCCGGGCAATGGCGGCATTTAAGACAAATCCTTTTTTAGGGACTGGCTATTCAACGTTAGTTAAAACAAAGGNNTTTATGTCAGTTTTAGCGATAGCTGTTGCTATTCTTTACAAGGCCATGCGAAAAACTAAAGAACCACTTTACTATGGTCTGTTTGCATCAGGGATTGGTTTAGTGGTTGGGATGCTGGTTAACGCCATGTATAT
>DCTD01000094.1:0-3582 GCA_002335355.1 Patescibacteria group bacterium UBA1449 | reverse complement strand
ATCAAAAGTAGCCTATACATTGTGGTCTCTGCTTGGAGTTTTGCTGGCGGTTGCCTTAATTGTTCTTAAAGAATCAACAGAGAAAACACAGGAGACGAAAAATTAGTATGAACTACAAATTTTTGGTTACTATACTGTTTATTGCTTTTTTAGCTTTTGTACCTCGCTTATATAAGGTGGATAACCCTATTGGAGATTGGCACTCTTGGCGACAAGCCGATACTGCTGCAGTTTCACGCAATTTTATTAAAGAAGGATTAACACCTTTGTTTCCCAAGTTTGACTCCTTTTTTGTCTTAAACGAGATTGGTGAACCGAATCCGAATCGCTACTTTTTTGCTGAGTTTCCTTTATACAATATTCTTACCTATCCGTTTTACGCTCGTTTTGGCGTTAATGAAATCTTTCCCCGGTTAATCAGTATTATTGCCTCAACGCTTACAGCTGTGTTTCTCTATCTGTTGGTACGTAAATTTTCTTCCGAACGGGTAGCAATTTTATCAGGGGTCTTTTTTGCAGTCTTGCCGTTTAGTGTGTATTACGGACGGGTAATTATGCCTGACCCGTTGCATGTCTTTTTTTCTGTTTTGATGCTTTACTTAGTAGTTTTATGGACAGAAAAAGGTGGCTATCTCTGGCCAACTTTAGCTGGGTTGTCAGCAACAGCAATGATCTTAACAAAACCTTACGGACTCGTCTTTGCCCTACCGGTTGCCTATTTACTTCTTAGAAAATGGGGAACTCAAGTCTTTAAGTTACCGCAAACTTATCTTTTCGCTGCCATTACCCTTATTCCTTTTATTCTCTGGCGTTGGCATATACATCAGCATCCTGAGGGAATGTTTGGGACTTCATGGCTGTTTAACCAGGGGAATATCCGTTTTACTGGTTCCTATTTTCGCTGGCTCCTGTTTGATCGGATGAATCGTTTAATCTTTGCCACCGGTGGTTTTGTTCTTTTTTGGTTCGGGATTACTGCTGGGCGGAACCGGAAAGAGGGTTGGTTTTACTATATGTGGTTGTTGGCCGTCTTAATCTTTTTTGGAGTGATTGCCAAAGGTAACGTAACCCATGATTATTACCAGTTACCACTCCTGCCAATCGGCTGTATTTTTATGGCTAAAGGCTTTGAGTTTTTGGCCATGTATGGCCGGGGGATCAAACACCGGTTAGTTAACTTTAGTGTCGCGATAATTTTGTTTTTGATGATGCTTGCCTTTGGCTGGTATGAAGTGAGAGGCTTTTTCAACATTAACCGGCCTGAAATCGTGGAGGCTGGGAAAGCTGCTAATTTATTGTTACCAAAAGATGCCAAGGTGGTTGCTCCTTATGGTTCGGATTCTGCTTTTCTTTACCAAACAAATCGGTACGGATGGACTGTTGGTGGGGGACTTATTCAAAAATTTATTGATGAGGGGGCGACTCATTTAGTGGCAGTTGACTTTGATTCCGATGTAAACCAGTGGATGGATACATGTAAAATCGTTAAAAAAACAGATAAATGGGTTATTGTTGATCTCAAAAACTGTCACAAGCCTAAAGTAGATAAGGTAGACTTAGATTATTTCCCAACAATAGATGATGTTCGCATGTAAGAAATCGGACTGAGGATCACTGGCAAGACACTGACACAGTGATTTTTTGTATATAAGTGAAAATCTTAATGTTAACTCCCTATCTGCCATACCCTCTACTGTCTGGAGGACAAATTCGAACCTACAACTTACTTAAAAACCTTAAAGACAAGCATGATATTACCCTTTACTCGCTCATTAAAGATGAAGAAGAACGCAAGCATATTCCCGAACTTAAAAAGTTCTGTAAGAAAGTAGTTCTGCTTAAACGGACTAAAAACCCGTGGGCTTTAAGAAACATACTGTTAGCAGGCTTTACCGCTAACCCATTTTTAGTAACCAGAAATTTGCCTTATCGCGGCTCTCATATTATTGGAAAAGAACTTAAAAACGGTCAGTATGATCTTATCCATGCCGAGACCTTTTATATGATGCCGAATATTCCAAAGACATCGGTTCCAGTTTTGTTAGTTGAACAAACGATTGAGTATCTTGGGTATTTAAGTTATGCAAAAAAAAGTAAATTTTGGCCAGTTAAACCCTTACTTTACATTGATATTGCCAAAATCCGGTATTGGGAAACATATTTCTGGAAAAAAGCAACGCGGCTTGTAACAATGTCTGAAGAAGATAAACAATATATTCAGCGGGAAGTTCCAAACAGACTCCAGATTGATGTGGTTGCCAATGGAGTAGATATGGACTTTTTTAAACAAACACCTAATATGTTGCCAAAAGACTCAACAGTGTTGTTTGTGGGTACGTTTAAATGGCTACCAAATGTTGATGCAGTAGAGTTTTTAGTAGAAAAAATATGGCCCTTGATACTTGATAAAATTCCTACTGCTAAACTTCATATTGTGGGCTTTTCGCCAAACAAAAAAATCTTAAACTACGGAAAACTACCCTCAATTACTATTTCCGGTGATGTAACTGATATTAGAACTGCTTATGGTTCTGCTCATGTTCTTCTGGCACCAGTACGGTCTGGAAAAGGAACAAAGTATAAGGTGCTGGAAGCAATGGCAACAGGAACGCCGGTAGTTGGCACTCCCCTTAGTGTTGAGGGGTTGGATGTTACTCCAGGGAAAGAGGCACTAGTTGCGGATACTGCAGAGGCTTTAGCATGCAGTGTAATCAGACTTCTTCAAGATGATAAACTCCGGAATCAGTTGGCTGAAAACGGTAAACGGTTAGTGGAACGTAAGTACGAATGGCGGGTAATTTCACAAGAACTTGATAGAATATACCAAGAGCTTGGTAAAAGTTAATCATTGTCTATGATAGATGTATCAATTATTATTCTCAACTACAACACGAAAACAGTAACACTGGATTGTCTTAAGGCTCTGGTTGAAAGTAAGAGAAATGGATTAGTAATCGAGGTAATTGTTGTTGACAATGCTTCAACGGATAACTCAGTTCAGGAAATTAAACAATTTATTGCTTCAGTCTCTACTAACAAACTCCAGCTTAAACTGATCCAAAACAGTCACAACCTTGGTTTTGCTGCTGGTAATAACCGGGGTATACGTCAGGCAAAAGGAAATTTCATTCTTTTGCTAAATTCAGATGTATTGGTAGAAAAAGATACTTTAACTAAACAAATTAGATTCATGAATGAACACCCAGAATACGGAATCTCAACGTGCAAACTCGAGTTAGCAAACGGCACCCTGGATCCTGCCTGTCACCGGGGCTTTCCAACCCTTTGGGCTAGTTTTACCTACTTTACTCAACTTGAACGGTTATTTGGCAGAATACCGCTCTTTGGTTGTTATCATCAAACGTGGAAAAACAGAAATACGGTTCATGATGTCGATGTCATTTCAGGTGCCTTTTTTTGCGTTAGAAAAGAGGTTTTAGAAAAGATTGGTTATTTCGATGAGGGGTTTTTTATGTATGCCGAAGACATCGACCTATGTTTAAGAGCTCGCACAGCTGGTTTTCGGATTGGCTTTTATCCAAAAACAACAGCAGTTCATCTTAAAGGAGTCTCTGGCAGAAG
>DCTD01000035.1:6739-6930 GCA_002335355.1 Patescibacteria group bacterium UBA1449 | reverse complement strand
CATTACATATCCCTCCACCCTCATACCTACATACAGCAACGTTTGCTAACATCAATACCAATGAGTTTGTAAACTCATTTAACAGCCAGGTTGCATCTACCCTTACGTATAACCCGTCTTCCTCAAGTTGGAGTGGGGGTTCCGGGTTTTCCGGTGGGTCTTCAGGTGGTGGTGGCGGTGGTGGCGGTGGC
>DCTD01000035.1:0-6730 GCA_002335355.1 Patescibacteria group bacterium UBA1449 | reverse complement strand
TGAAATAAACTCCTATAAAAAGTGTAGTATTAGGCGTACAGTGGCTGCTGATAGCCACATTTAGCGCATTCAGCTTTCTGACTATCCTGGAGTTTGACGATAATACTGCCACAAACCGGACACCGATGGATAAATATCCGTTTTATGTTCATAGTGGCACTATGTATACAAGACAACCTTGTTTGTCGCAAGCAGTATTCGTTACACACCTTGGTTTTATGTGCTATTCGGGGTAAAATACAGTGTTAACGAAAAATCAAACAAACATCAGATTATGTGTAAATTCAATACATTTCCATAATTTGGTGTTGGGAATTACTTCATGGTCTTATCATGGTTGAAATCCTTAGTCGATGAAAATGTAAAAGCACTTCGTCAATATGAACCGGTTGTTGCCGCTATAAACAGCTTAGAGCCAGAGATTAAGAAGCTCAGTGATGAAGAATTGAAAGCCAAAACAGCTGAGTTTAAAGTCAGGTTAGAACGCAACGAAACCCTAGAGGATATTTTGCCGGAAGCTTTTGCGGTTGCCCGTGAGGCAGCTTATCGAGTATTAGGGTTGAGAATGTTTGATGTCCAGCTTATGGCTTCATTAACCTTTCACAAAGGTAATGTAGCAGAGCAAAAAACGGGTGAGGGAAAAACGCTTTCAGCTGTACCAGCGTTATATCTTAACAGTCTTACCGGTAAAGGTTGCCATTTGGTGACTGTCAATGATTATCTCGCAAGGATTGGGGCTGGCTGGATGGGTCCGGTCTTTCACTTGCTTGGTGTTTCAACAGGTGTCATCTATTCAGGTAAAGGGGATCAACCGGCAGCATTTTTCGATCCTGCGTATACTGATCCGTCTCAGTATGATGACCGGTTAAAACACTTAAAACCAGTATCCCGTCAGGNNGCCGATATCACCTATGGCACCAACAATGAGTTTGGTTTTGATTATCTAAGAGATAACATGGTTCAGCGCCTGGAAGATATGGTTCAGAGGGGACATTATTTTGCCATTGTAGATGAGGTGGATTCGATTTTAATTGATGAAGCTCGGACTCCGCTTATTATCTCTGCTCCAGACACTGAACCAACCGATAAATATTACCAGTTTGCTCAACTGATTGATGGGCTGTCAGCAGATACGGACTACACCATTGATGAAAAGATAAAGTCAGCATCTTTGACTGAACATGGTATTACTAAGATTGAAAAACGTCTAAAAATCGATAATCTCTATGAAAAAGATTTTGAAATCATTCACCACATTGAGAATGCGCTTAAAGCGAGATCTCTCTACTTACGTGACCGAGACTATGTAGTCAAAGAAGATCAAGTCATCATTGTTGATGAATTTACTGGCAGACTTATGTATGGCCGGCGTTGGTCTGAGGGGCTTCATCAGGCAGTAGAAGCCAAAGAGGGGGTAAAAATTCAGCAGGAATCCCGGACTTTGGCTACCATCTCTTTTCAGAACTACTTTAGGATGTATGAAAAATTGGCTGGTATGACCGGTACTGCAGCAACAGAAGCAGAGGAGTTTAGACGCATTTATGGTGTTGATGTGGTGGTCGTGCCAACCAATAAACCTATTCAGCGGGCTGATAATCCTGATGTCATCTATAAAACAACTCGGGCAAAATATGCAGCTTTAGCTGAAGAAGTGGCAGCGTTGCACGCCAAAGGCCAACCGGTATTGGTGGGAACCACCTCGATTGATAAAAACGAAGTCGTTTCCAGTTTCTTAAAACGTAAAAAGATTCCGCATAACGTCTTAAATGCTAAAAACAATGAAAAAGAAGCTCTCATTATTGCCGATGCCGGAAAGGTCGGGGCGGTAACCATTGCTACCAACATTGCCGGACGTGGTGTGGATATTGTCTTGGGTGGGGCTGCTCCCTCATCTGAAAACTTTAAGGATGAAGCAAGTTATAAAAAAGAAAAAGAGAAATGGCAGGAAGACCATGACAAAGTAATACAACTTGGCGGTTTGGCAGTTATCGGAACCGAGCGGCACGAAGCCCGGCGGATTGATAACCAGTTGCGAGGTCGTTCCGGCCGACAGGGTGNNTGGGGAACAGGTAGCCCGGTTGATGGATATGTTTAAACTGCCTGAAGACGTGCCACTGGAGCATGCGATGGTTTCCCGAGCAATTGAACAAGCGCAGATTAAAGTTGAGGGGTTCCACTTTGATTCCCGAAAGCATGTTGTTCAGTATGACGATGTCATGAACAGACAACGGGAGATTATCTATAAACGTCGGAGAAAAGTTCTGGAAACTGCTTCGACTCTAGAGAAGGAATCAACTAATCAAGAAAATGGTAAGACTGAAGAATATCCAACTTCAATCAAACAACGGATTACTGATTCTGTTGAGAGTGATATCGATAACCTGGTTATGGCCTACTCGGCTGAAGGGTATGCGGAAGTTGAATATGAACGGATTGTGCGTGAATTTGCTGAGATTGTACCCTTTGACCTGGAATCCCAAAAACACATTCAACGTGATTTAGAGAAAGTCCAAGACACAACCCATATTGCAGAATCGTTGAAAAACCTCTTTAACCGAGCCTATGAGAGTCGGGAAAAAGAACTTGGATCAGAACTAATGCGTCAGATTGAAGTGTTTATTACGCTAAGAACAATTGATAAACTTTGGATGGATCATCTTGATGCGATTGATGATTTACGGGAGGGAATTGGATTAAGAGGCTATGGACAACGTGATCCCTTGGTTGAGTATAAAAACGAGGCCTTTTCCATGTTCGAACGGTTATTAAATAACATTGACTATGAAATCAGCCGGCAGATTTTGCGGATCCAGATTGCTCCCCAACCGGTAGTCCGGCCTACCCAAGTGATTGCCCAACACCCTGCAGCCGAGTCACCAACTGATACCCCTCAGCCGGTGCAGTCAACCCATGTGGTGAAACAACAGGTAAAAACAGTCTCAGGCAAAATCGGCCGTAACGATCCGTGTTGGTGTGGAAGCGGCAAGAAGTGGAAGAAGTGTCACTATCCTCAACTGCCGTCTTAAAAAAAGTATATAGTTTAACTTTTTGTAAAGAAGACAATATAGTATAAGGCACCTTTTATAGGTGCCTTATGATAAATACTTCTAAAAAATGCTAGTTATTCGTTACATTGGCAAAGAATGAATGAATCTGATCGATAAAAGCTGTTACCTGTTCTATACTCCCCATAGTTTTTAGTTTTACCATTACATCTTCAAGCAGTGTTGTCGGAAGTCCATCAGTAATAGGAGCAGCTGAAGCGCTGGCAGTTGGAGAGGGGTTAGCACTGGGGGTTGCGGTTGTACTTGGAAAATCAGTGGGTAGTGGTTCTGTAGTGGGTAAAGCAGATGGAATCGGTTGTGGTTGGGAGGTTGAGTCACTGTGGTTGTTTATCTCAATTTTATACCGTCCTTGACCAGTTCCAATCACCATCACTTCAGTAGCGAACTTTTTACCATCCTTTATAATCCCCTTAACCTTAACGGTTTTCCCAACTTCAAGAATTCCCATTTGTTTATACTTAGAAACTTGAGATGGATCGATAGAGATGGAATAGCCAGCAACAGAGAAATCACTACTGCCCACTGCTTCAATATCACCCATTATGGCAAATGTTTCTTCATCAATTTCAATTTTGTGGAACAAAGAGTTACTACCTTGTGACTTAATCTCAACGTTAGATGAAGCCTCATTCCCACTTTTATTCTCAATTCGTATTTCATTCTGGATCTGCACCTGACTTTTTTTCTTTTCCTGTTTTTCTTCTTTTGCTAAAGCTACAGGTGCGGTAATAAAAACTGTGGCTAAAAACGTTACCAAAAAGACAGTTGTTGTTTGTTTCATAGTAACTCCTTTCATTAAGTAAAACGGGCTAAACGTAAAAATGTTACAAAACTCGTTTTTAACCGTATTACTAAATAGAGTGATGTACAATGACGGCGTATGGAACCTGAACTAGCTAGTGTTATTCAACGAGCGCAGATAGGGGATAAAGAAGCATTCGGTCAACTGTACTCACTGTACTATGCCAGGATATTCAGGTTTATCTATTACTTAGTCTATGACCATGAATTGGCTAAAGACTTAACGCAAACCTGTTTTTTAAAAACATGGAAATCATTACCTGGGTTTTCGTTAAAAAAAGGTACGTTACAAGCATTTATCTTTGCGGTTGCGCGAAACCTTGTAGTTGACTATCAACGCAAGAAGAAAGAATTAACCCTTGATGTTGTTGCTGATGTTCCATCCCGTGAAGATATTTTAAAAGCGTATAGCAGTAAAGAACAAACTCAGGTACTGTATACTGTTTTGTTACGTTTAAAAAAGTTTGAAAAACAATTAATTGTTCTGCGCTATTTTGAAGAACTGTCGTTTAAAGAAATTGCTCAAGTAGTAAACAGGGATGAACGGGTAATTAGAGTACGAGTCCATCGGATATTAAGAAAACTAAAACAACAACTTGAAGTATATGTCTATGAACATTGAGAAACAGCTCAAGCACTTAAGAGAAGATTATCTGCTTATCAACCCCAGTCAAACGCAGATTGCCAAGGAATGGCTTAGGTTGGAAAAAATCATTGAGAGTGAAAAAGAGGCTAATCATTGGAAACGGTTTTTTTCTCGGCCATTGCTGTTTGTCACTGCGGTACTTGTTATTCTTTTCGGTGGAAGTTTCGTTATGGTTTCATCAGTCCAGGCATCATTGCCAGGAGAACCGTTGTACCCCGTTAAACGGATATCAGAACGGGTAGTGGTAGCGGTGACTGGTAACTATCAGATTGCCATTGAACAACGGGCACAGGAAATCGTAAGTCTTTCAGAGCAACACAACCAAAGTACTGAAAAAATACAACAGGTGGTGCGAGAATACGAACATACTGTTTTAGAGATTACGCAAGAAACTAAAGAATCAGCCAAGGTTACTAAGGAGTTGGAAAAACGGTTACAGGAACATGAAAAACAGTTTGAAGCTGCTGCCAAAGCTTCTTCATCCAAAACGCTAGAAAAAGCAGCTGAAGTTGCCCGGAAAGCTCAGGAGAAAAAAGAAGAAAAGCGTCTTGAAATCGAACAAAAAAAACAAGAAGTTGAGAGTAAGAAAGTCGAGGTTAATGAAAAAACTGATGTAACCAAAAGTGAAAGTAGTAAACAACTAAAAAGAAGAGGTATTGAGTAACTCCAGTTGACAGCGATTATTGCAATATACTACTCTTATAGTAGTTACAAATTAGTATTACTATTATGGCAAAAAAATCTCTGTCCAAAAACGCTTCAGTTGTTAGTCTGCTTGATCAAAAAATTTTGCTTTTCATTGCTGTTATCTCAATTCTCGGTGGTACGGCATATAGTTCACGGCTCTACATGGAGTCAAAAACACTTGAAGCCTTTGTCAGTGAACCGGTCGGATTAACGGTTAAGGCAAAAACTCAAAGCGAAAATCGCAGTCTTTCTTGTCGGGTTTTACGACAAAAGCTTTGTGCAGCCCGAAATACTGCCAGTTTATGTGATCATGTTAACGTGGTTTGTGGTGACCAAGCTTCTGAGTAAGCCAGTATCGACTATATGTCTTAGTAATAGAAAGCCCTCCGAAATTTCGGAGGGCTTTTAGTTTTACAGTAAAAGTATTCAACTACAGCCGTTGGTTTCGGCGTTCGGCAACCTTTAGCTCCATAATAGCCCGTTGCATGGCAGTTTCAACTCTTAAAATTTCTGTAGCTGACAATCTCTCTTTTTCTGATAAAGCTTTTTCTGCCGCTTCCTTTGCTTTTCTGATGGCTTCAACATTTAATTCTTCTGAGCGTTTGGCGGTATCAGCTAAGATAATCAAGTGATTATCAGGGTTTAAGTGGAGAAAACCCTGAAAGATGGTAAAGAATTTGTCTTTTCCCTCAACCCGTACTTTTACCTCACCATGCTCCAGTTTGGTAAAAATGGGAGCATGGTTTGGAAGCACTCCGATGACTCCAGTAGTACTCCGCGCCTCCACTAAATCAACCTGATCATGATTAAAAATTGATCCGGCTGGGGTGACAATCGAGACAATCAGTTTTCTTTCTGCCNNTGTTTTAGCTTTCTCGACAGCTTCTTCAATCGTTCCGACCATATAAAAGGCTTGTTCCGGTAAACTGTCGTGTTTGCCTTGCAGGATTTCATCAAAGCCACGAACGGTATCTTCAACTTTAACGTATTTTCCAGGGATATTCGTAAACTGTTCACCAACATAGAATGGTTGGGTTAAGAACCGTTGAATCTTGCGGGCACGGGAGACGATCAGTTTATCTTCATCTGATAGTTCATCAATACCAAGAATGGCAATGATATCCTGCAGTTCCTTGTAACGTTGTAGTACCCGTTGCACTTCTTTGGCGATTCGATAGTGGTTTTCCCCAACCACTTCTTCAGTCAAGATACTTGAGCCTGAAGCGAGCGGATCAACTGCTGGATACAATGCCTGGTCAGCCAGAGACCGGTCAAGCACGATAGTTGAGTTTAAGTGGGCAAATGTTGTGACTGGTGCTGGGTCAGAGTAGTCGTCAGCTGGCACATAAACTGCCTGGAATGAGGTGATTGATCCCTGCTTGGTTGAGGTAATCCGTTCCTGCAGTCCACCCATTTCTGAGGCTAATGTCGGTTGGTATCCAACTGCTGATGGGATCCGGCCAAGTAGAGCTGAAACCTCGCTTCCTGCTTGAGAGAACCGGAAGATATTATCGATAAACAGTAACACGTC
>DCTD01000098.1:5640-5947 GCA_002335355.1 Patescibacteria group bacterium UBA1449 | reverse complement strand
ACTGGCACTTTCTATTTAACCGTTTTGCTCGACTGTACCCCTTGTACTTAGTACTACTCATAGTAACGTTTTTAGTAATAAAGAATGAAGATTGGTTTACGTGGCTTATTAACCTAACGTTAGTAAAAGGCCTGTCTGACCAATTTAAGTTTTCTGGTATTGCTCCCAGTTGGGCGATGACTGTTGAAATTACGTTTTACGTACTTGTCCCAGTTATCATTTTCCTCAACCGGAAATTTAATCTTGTGATAACTACAGTGATCTTTATCGCTATTGGGATTATCTTAGTAATCTTAAGCCAGACTTT
>DCTD01000098.1:965-5605 GCA_002335355.1 Patescibacteria group bacterium UBA1449 | reverse complement strand
TTTTTGTATAGGTATGTATGTGGCTCAAGTAGTAAAGCAGAAAAAAACGTTTTGGCTTAACAGTTTGAAGATTAATTATACCTATACAGGAGGCATTCTCTTTTGCTTTTTAATCTACCTTATGTCACTCATTAATGCCCAGCATGGAGGGTTTGCACTTTTCCATCCGCTTGGATTATTTATTAACAACGTCTTTTTGCCACTTGCTTTAGGCTTAGTTATCTACGGACTACTTACAGAAAAAACAAAACTACGATCAATTCTATCAACAAACACTTTTGAACAGCTTGGCAAAAGCTCTTATGCATTTTACTTATTACATTACTCTTATGCGTTTTTCTTATTACATTTTTATGGTATATCAAAGATATTTTCCTTCTCAGGGAATCTTGATATGTTAAACTATCCACTCTACTTTATACAAGTGGTCATAGTAGCCTTGCTCCTACACAAATATGTTGAAGAACCTGCGTGCAAATTTATTCAAGGAGTTGGAAATCGGCTACAACAAATTCAACCGCAAGTTGTCAGTACTACTAACTATATAAAGACTAAGAGTTAGCGCTCCTTAAGCTATAGAACTGTATGTACATTGTTGAGCTTGTCAGGAAATATCATACATGGCTTGTTCTGATTGCCATAACTCTCTTCATTTTAGCTACCCGGTTACCTTTAGTTTTACCCAACACTATTCCATTCTCTTTTGATCATGGGAAAGATTCAGTTGCAGTACTGCATATGGTGAAAGAACCGAGCATTAAGTTTATTGGTCCTTGGACCAGTATTCCCGGACTCTACTTTGGTCCGGGTTGGTATTATCTGTTAGCCCCTAGTTTTTTATTGCCAATGGTAATCCGGTGGCTCCCGTTGTTTGGATCTTAATCTTAAACATACTTGTTGTTGGGCTAGTCTATGTCTATTTAGGCAAGATTGAAGCCTTAATCATGGCAACAGCCCCTGTTTGGACCATTATATCCACCAGTGCCTGGAATCCTTACCCAATGCCCTGGTTAATGGTACTTATTCTTATTAGTCTCAAGCACCTGAAACCAGAGAAAGCGAGTGTAGTACCTCTGATGGCACTAATTGGACTGTGTGTGGGTTTGAGTTTTCATTTCTCGTCTGCCTTTGCTGTTTTTTATCTGTTTACTATTCCTTTAATTCTTGCGTATCGATGGAGAGTCCATAGGCAATCCTTATCATTGCAATCGGCACTAGCCGGCATTAGTGCCTTTATGATCCCATTTATTCCCCAAGCTTTGTTTGAAATTAAACATAATTTTATGGAAGTAAAAGCTATCATTAGTTATCTTCAACAACCGCCAGCTAACCAAGCACCGAGGCCGTTAGTAAACATAGTTCAAACCTACCTGGGAGAAGTGCGGCTAGCGGTTTTACCGGAGTTTGAAGCTAGTCAAACCGTCAATCTGTTACTGTTTTTTAGTTGTCTATCTCTTCTTGCTACTGGGGTGTACTTTCTGGTTAAAAACCATCAAAAATTAGCGTTTTTGCCGGAAACACTTATCTTAACGGTTATCCCATTAGTTGGGTTTTCAAAGCTGCATTTTAATGTCTGGTATGTAAGTGCATTACTCCCATTAGCTGTTGTGTTGGTTGGGCAGATCGTAAGAGCATTACCTATTATGCAGCCCGTTTTAAACAATATCGATATGTTTTAAATGAAACCATCCAAACATTAGTAAAAAAGTATAGTATGCGCTTACAAACTCCAGATGTTATCTATCACACTGAATACCAAAAACAACAGAATCAATAAACCATTTCTTTACATCCATTATTCTTTATAATAAAACTAATGCCCAATCAACTTTCTCCTGCTTTGCCAGCAGGATTACTGCCGCCGCTCTGGATCCGCCTCGCTACTGATAAGATTGCTGGACTTGATATTCACAGTCCCTTGTATCTGAAATTAAAGCACGATCCTTATGGTGGGGGTGATATTGGTAGTCTGTATCCGTTAGTGGATAAAATGGCCGAAGCTGGTTTCTCTTTACTTCAGTTAATGCCTATCAATGACACTGGTAGCACTCCCTCGCCCTATCAAGCCTTAGGTTTATTCTCATACAACCCGATTCATGTGTGTGTTGAGACGCTACCAGCCTCACCGCAACTCACTCGACTTATTCGAAAACGGAAAGAGGTTGTAACTAAGCGTCAGGGAAGTCTGTTTGTTGACTATGCTGGCTTACGTTCATTTAAGTTGGAAGCCTTACAAATCAGCTATCAATCGCTATCAAATTCACAGGAACAACAGTTTGAAGACTATTTTCATACCTGTGACCACCACGTTATCACTTATGCAACGTTTATTACCCTATTACAGCTTTACGGGCATGCCTGGCCGTATTGGCCTGACAAGTATAAAAATACTCCAGTACAGGCAATACGGAAAACCCACCCAGAGCTTGAAAGTGCTATCCGGTTTTGGGTCTACACTCAGTGGGTTTTAGAAAAACAGTGGTTAACCTTTAGTCACTATGCTCAAAGTAAAGGGATCTATGTGGCTTTAGACAAACCTATCTATCCGTTTCCTAATAGTGCTGATGTCTGGGCCCATCAAGAACTGTTTTATCTTAATGAAGATGGAACGCCTCAGTATGTTTCCGGCTGCAATAGTCCTGAAGATCCATTTGGGGAACAGGTTTGGGGTCATGCTGTCTATCAGTATCAAGAAAAAGCCGATGAAGTTGTTCAGTTTTATCTTAAACAAATCCGGTTCTTAAGCCGGATTGCTAACGTTATTCGGCTCGATCATACGTTGGCACTTATTTGGAAGTACTATCTAGTTGATCGATTCAAATATGAGGGACACCATCAACCTGCCTTAAAACATTACTTAGTTCAAAAGATTAAACAAGCGTTTCCTGATATCTACTTTATTGCCGAGGATGTTGGTTACGTCAGTGAAGAAGAGGTCGATCAGCCCTTGCGGGAAAACGGCATTCCGGGGTTGCGTTGTCCTCAATGGAGTAACCGGGTTCGCTATGCTCAAATTAATGAATATCCTCGTCTGTGTGTCGCTTTATCTGGCAACCATGATACTGCCACGCTGTATGCTTGGTGGCGGGATCTATCGGAAGATCAAAAAGAAGACTTTCTAGTCAGATTTAATCGGGCTACTGGATTGCAAATGACCTTATTTACACGTGATGATGTGGTTGTCAACCATATTCTTGAGGCACTCATGCTATCACCAACAGTGATCAGTATGGTGACTTTACGCGAGATTGCCAAAGATACGGCTCGGTATAACATTCCTGGGTTAGAAAATACCAAAAATTGGATAACCCGTTTACCGACTGTTTTAGAAGAGTTATCCTTTAACCCTGTTGCCAAAATGATAAAAACCTCAAAACGCCATCTCTGGCAAGGTTTTGGAGTACCAAATCGGCATGTATTAGCTTTTTACCCAAGTATTGAAGAAGTCCAGCGCCGCAGTAGTGCAGATGCGTTTGTTTTAACCTTTGCAGTTTTACAAGATGTCCAACATATTCAGCTCCACACCAATCTGCCCTCACTAACCCAACCAACAATAAGTCAGTGGCGAGAGATTACCATCCAAAAGAGCGAAATGACCAATGTTTCTTATCAAGACTCGCTGACTGCGCATACAATAACGCTTCCCATTCCCGCTTTATGTCCAAAAGGGCGCTATGAATTGGCAGCTACCCTTTACTTTAGTGACGGCAAAGTCATCCATTTGTGCCGGCATCACCGCAATCTTCAACTCGAAGTCAACTAAATTGAGAAACCCAAGCAGTTCACCTTATCAAGAACAGTATTATCTGCTACTATATAGCTATCTTTGGCAGATAAGTCAGCACTTCAGCCAAATGTTTCTCCTCATGAGGAATCACAGCCGATTACTGTTTCAGTGGTGAAAGAACCGCTTAAGGTGTATCTGCAGTGGAAATCACCGGCGCGGCCTTTTAAACGGCGGGATCGGGAGTTTTATACAACTGCCGGATCAATTATTCTTTTAGTCTGTATTATTTTACTGTTTCTAAAGGAATTTCTACTCATTATGGCCATTGTGGCTTTTTCATTCTTTCTCTATATTCTCAACACAGTTGAACCAGAAGAAGTAGAGCACCAGATAACCAGTAAGGGTATTTTTACCCTTAACAAAACCTACTTTTGGGAACACTTAGGCCGGTTCTGGTTTGATGAACAGTGGGGAGAGGAGATCTTGTATGTTGAAAACTACTCAGGATTACCACCTCGGTTGATGCTAATGCTAGGAAAAACTGAGAAGAAAACGGTGAATGCCATTTTAGAGCGCTATTTACTGCATGAGCGTCCGGAAAAATCCCAGATTGCAAAATGGTCGCAGTGGTTGCAGCAAAAAGTCCCTTTAGAATCTCCGGCGAAATCACCGCATAAATAATCTCATATTTTTGGTAAAATACCAAAGTAAATCCAAATCGTTTTGTATTTGTTCTGCTCCCATAGTTAAATGGATAGAACNNCCTGCTGGGAGCACCATCTTTCGCCAAGGCTACAGAATGGCAAGCCATTAAAGCGAGCGTTGGAATGTTCCCTTAGGTCCTTCGAAGCCTTGGCAAAGGAGACCTGCTGGGAGCACATAAAGAAGGGGAAGGGTGGCAGAGCGGTCCATT
>DCTD01000098.1:0-891 GCA_002335355.1 Patescibacteria group bacterium UBA1449 | reverse complement strand
GGTTCGATTCCTGCTGGGAGCACCATATTAACAAAAACGTACAACTCAAATCCAAAGTAAAACGTAAGCAAGATTTATTCTTGTTATGCTTTTTTAAGTTTGAACTTTGAGTTTTTTCATGCTGGTCTTTGAGGCTAGCCACTTTATCTTTCCCTATCATGACCTGCGGTTTCCGGGTCAGCATTCTGAGGAACGGATTTTGTTTGTGACTAGAGAGGGAGAGATCATTTTAAAACTAAAATTACTTGTTTTAGTGGTGATTTACCTTGTGGGGTTGGGGCTTGGAATTGCGTTGCTGAGTAGTACGTCGGTTTTTACCTTTTCGTTTGCTTGGTTTATTATGCCGTTTGGAATATTGTGGTCTTTGATGGGGGCGTTTGCAGGGTGGTGGATTACCTGTGTTTGGCAAAAGACAGTATTTGTCATTACCACCCGGCGTTTAACCAAGTTTATTCACACCACTCCTTGGACTCGGTACCAACTGTCTCTTGGCTTAGATATGATTGTGGATACGGGTGCCTATCAAAAAGGTGGGTTGCAGATGTTTACCGGGTTGGGTTACTTTGTAGCCCGCTCAGCTGCCGGTGCAGTCAAGAACTTTAAGATCATCAAATNNAAACTACTCTATACATTTCATGAACAACCGGAAAAACTGGATACGTTCCGGCCGTTTATCCCTCATTTAAAAGGGGAAAAGCGGGACGAGTATGTCAGACGGGTTGCTCCTGAGTATGGTAAACCTAAAAAGGCAGCAACTGTTACCTAGTATGGAAACAAAACAGGAATTTTCAGCTGGAGGAGTGGTCTTTAAACGGGAAACCAATGGAAAGCTGGTGTTTCTGTTAGGCAAGCACTCAGGTTATCATAAATGGGTATTGCCAAAAGGTATGA
>DCTD01000010.1:3816-5730 GCA_002335355.1 Patescibacteria group bacterium UBA1449 | reverse complement strand
GTAGTCAGCCGTTCTTTAGAAACAGCTGTTAAAAAATTGGGAGTTTCCCGAAAATCTCTAGTTCCTAACGGGGTTGATACTGAATTATTCAAACCAAGAAATAAACGTAAATTGCGAAATAAATATGGGTTTAAACAAAATGATTTTGTTATTGTAAGCCATTCAAGACTTACACCTAAAAATGGATTGGATATTTTAGTTCAATCTGTAAAACCACTCAAAGCTGTTAAAAACATAAAAGTTGTCATTATTGGAGGTGGTGAGCAGGAACAAGAATTAAAACAACTCGTTAAAGTATTATCATTAGACAGCATGGTTCACTTTTTAGGATATCAGGATAAACAGGTAACAGCCGAGTACTTGTCATTTGCTGATCTTTTTGTGCGTCCCTCAAGACAGGAAGGATTTGGGATTTCATTTCTGGAAGCAATGGCATCAGGATTGCGAGTTGTTGGCACGAAAGTAGGTGGAATTACCGATATTATTACTGATGGTAAAGAAGGTTTGTTGGTAGAAAACGAGTCAGTTGATCAAATAACGAAAACCATTCAAAAACTAAAAAATGATAAGAGTCTTAGAAAAAGGATGGGAGAAAATGGGAGAATTGCCGTTCATTCCCGGTATTCATGGGACGATATTAGTAGTCAATTACTTCAAATTTATCAAGACAGCGCTAAAGGGAAGCTATGAATATTCTCCTGGTTACATCAATTTACCCACCGGATATTGGAGGTCCAGCAACTTACACTAGTAACTTAGCCAGGACATTATCTGTAAGACATTCTGTAAAAGTTATTACCTTTAGTAAACCGAATAAAAAGGTAAAACAAACGTTTTCTGTTTATTTTGTGCCAACAAACGGAGGAATGCTGCAACGGCAGTTTAAGTTAGTGAAAATGATTCATAACCATCTTAAACAAGCCAATGTTATCTTCTGCCAAGATGCCCTTGTTGTTGGTGTTGCTTCAGCACTGGTAGCAAAGTTGTTACACAAGCCTCTGGTAGTAAAGTTTGTTGGGGATATTGTTTGGGAGGAAGCTCAAAGACGAGGAGTAACAAACAAATCATTAGAAGAGTATTATGCTAGTAAACAGTTTTCTATTAGACAGCGGATTTATAGTATGCTTCAACACTGGGTACTGATTCAAGCCCAAAAAGTCATTACACCATCTAAATATCTCAAAGACTTTCTTGTAAGAACATACGATATTCCAGTCAATAATATTCAAGTAATTTATAACGGCGTTGATATCAAAACCCGTATTCATGATGTTAAAGAAGCTTATGCTGTTACGGTTTGTCGGTTAGTACGTTGGAAAAACGTTGATGGTATTCTGAAAGCTGTGGCTCAAGTGCCTGGATTAGTTTACAAAATTGTTGGCTCAGGACCAGAGAGAAAGAAGTTAGTACAGTTGTGCGCTGATATGGGAATTTCAGATAGAGTTTCATTCTTAGGTCGATGTAGCCAAAAACAGGTTTCTGAGCTCTTACATAAATCGAATATATTTGTACTCAACTCAACATACGAGGGTTTACCACATGTCTTACTTGAGGCAGCTTTAACGAAAAACGCTATTATTGCGCCTGATTTACCAGGAATAAAAGAGGTTTTTAACAAAAAAGAAGCCCAATTATTTTCTGTTGGCAGCGACCATGAATTAAAATGTCATTTGCATAAGATNNAGGGAATAATGCCTATCAGAAAGTAAGTAGTCAGTTTTCTTGGTCAAGGACTGTTGCAGATACTGAATCGTTACTTAAAGTAATAGCTGGATAAACACAGTAAAATGTTAACACCTAACTTTATATGAAACATTGTTGTATTATTGGCGGTTGTGGTTTTATTGGGTATCATCTAACTAAGGCATTACATGCAACTGGCCGTAACATCACACTAATTGATCTTCAGCCAAC
>DCTD01000010.1:0-3784 GCA_002335355.1 Patescibacteria group bacterium UBA1449 | reverse complement strand
AGCATTTTTAAAACAGTCAGTGGATTCAATTAATGAGGTTATTAACTTAGCATATACAACGGTTCCAAAAACGAGTTATGATGATCCGGTTGCTGATCTACTAAGTAATGTTCCTCCAGTCGTAAAACTATTTGATATTTTGAGTACAAAAAAAGTTGATAAGGTTATTCAAATATCAACAGGAGGGGTACTTTATGGAACAACGAATAGCTTGCCGATAAAAGAAACTGATTCAACCCAGCCACTGTCTCCTTACGGAATTACTAAACTAACTATTGAGAAATATGCTTATCTTTACTATCAGCTTCATCAGGTGCCGATAGTTAGTATAAGACCGAGTAATGCATTTGGTGAGCGTCAATTACCGTATAGAGGACAAGGACTAATAGCTACAGCTATGGCGTCACTTTTAGAAGACAGAGAAATTACTATCTATGGTAAAGACGTCGTTCGAGACTATATTTATATCACTGACCTTGTTAATGGTATCATTGCTGCTCTTGATAAAGGAATTCCCGGTGAATCATACAATATTGGATCTGGGATAGGTAAGAGTAATGAGGAAGTAATTGACACTCTATGTTCAGTTACTAATACGCCACGATCTACTCTCACTATAACATTCAAACCACCTCGGCCTTTTGATGTTTTAGCAAACTACCTTGATTGCACAAAAATTTCTGCCCACACACAGTGGGATCCATCGTATTCATTTGAAGAGGGATTACAACAAACTTGGGAGTGGTTTAAATTACATTATGTACGGTCAACTCAATAGTTTGCTCTATGAATGTAGTAATGATTAGTTTAGATCAAGCCTTAGTTAATGGCAGCGGCGAAGGTGATACGCTTGAACGGTTTAAACGCTATGCTCAAGCATGTACCTCATTTTCAGTCATTATTCCGGTGACTCATCCCATTAAACCTTGTTTACAAGGCAAAATCACAATTTATCCAGCTTATGGGCATTCAGTGTTAACTGCTTATACAGCCATTTATTACACTCTAAAAAGAGTCTGTGAGGAAACTGCAGTTGATTTGGTAGTAACAAATGATGCGGTATTAGGGGCAATTGCGTTGCCATTACGGGATAGGTTTAGATACAAGGTTCAGATAAACGTTTTTGGCTTGGAGATTATTAACCGGCAATGGCTAATTGAACGACCTCAAAATATTATTCTTAAACGTATCCAGGAATGGGCGTTAGTTCGTACAGATGGCATAAGAACTGACAATACCCGAGGTAAAGTTGAACTTGAAAAACGTTATCATATCAACCCCAATCGGATAGTAGTTATCCCAGTTACTGTGAGTAAGCAAAATTATGAAGCATTTTATAAAACAAAGTGCAATAAAAGTTTGAAGAAAAAATTAATTGGAGAGAAAACAAAGTTGGTGCTCTCTGTTGGCCGGCTGGTTAAGGCAAAAGATTTTCCACTCCTAATTACAGTAGCAAGAACCATAGTTTCTAAACAGCCTCAAACAATATTTGTTATTGCCGGCGATGGTCCTGAACGTTTAAAGCTTGAGAGTTTAATTGTGGATGCTCACTTACAATCCAATGTTCAACTAATAGGCTCAGTTAAACATGATGAACTCCCAGCACTCTATGGATGTAGTGATCTGTTTGTACTATCTTCAGCATATGAGGGACTACCGAGAGTGTTAATGTACGCTGCACTGGCTGGTTTGGCGATTGTAACAACAAACATTGATGGCGCTCAGGATATCGTTAGACATGGGCAAACAGGATACATTGTGCCAATAAAGGGCAGAACACAGCTGGAAGACTGTGTACTTGAGCTGCTTACTGATCATGAAAAAACTAGAAAGTTTGGGAGAGCTGGGAAAGAATATGCTAAAGCAACGTTAGACTTTGAAAATACAGCAGTACAGTTAATAGATTCATGGAAAAAACTAGTCTATGGCAAATAAACGATTGGTTTACGTTATTCCTGAACTTAGTGCACATACCCATAGTCATTACCAGCATCTGTATGATCTTTTACAAGAAACTGGTAAGAAAACGGATGTCTTTTTGGTCGTTGAACATGGGAGTCCAGGAGTAGACAAAGGTACTTTATATGCTCTCTACTGTCAGCATTTTAACACTTTCCCTTTTAATATAATTGAACGAGGAGTCTTGTTTCTAAAATTACGCTTCAGTGGTTGGAAACGTTTTTATATCCACCAATCATTTGTTACCAGCATATTGTTTAGTATGCTTGCAAAGTTAACGCAGGCAAAAACCTATTTTTGGTACTGTAGCCAGGTTGATATCTACGAGAAAAAAGAGGGGAGAAAAAATTGGCTATTTAGGCTAAACCTTAAGCTGATTGATTATCTTGTGACGGCAAATGAGGGGATGAAAAATTATTATGCTTCAGTTTTTAAAGTTCCGTTATCAAATATTAAAGTTATGTCTGGCTGTATCAATGTTGAGAATTATCAAAAGGTTGATAAAGGTCGTGTGGCACAACTTTCAAAACAATTGTTACTAGAGGATAAGAAATGTATTCTCTATATTCATTCATTGTCACCAAGAAAAGGTAGTAGGTTACTTCCAAAAATTATTAAAAATACAATGCTAATAATCCCTGATTCAGTATTTATAATCATTGGAGATGGGCCAGATACAGATTGGCTTAAACAGCAAGTAACAAAGATGGGTTTAGGAGAACAAGTGATGATATTTGGTAACGTTCCAAACAAAGACATTCGACATTATTTACATCTTGCGGATGTTTTTATTATGCCCTCTCTTATTGAAGAACAGGGTAGAGTTCAATTTGAAGCAATGGCTGCGGGTTTACCGTTTGTCACTTTCAAATCAATTGGCCCAGATTCAATACTTTCAAAAAAGCAGAAAGAACTCATGGTAGAAAATGGAGATACCGAAGCCTTTGCTCAAGCAATAAAACAAGCAATTCTAAAACATGAAGAATATTGCATTGAAAATGCTATTCAAATTCAACAATATTCATGTACAGTTGGTGTTGATAAACTAATAAAATTAATTAATTAAATTGAACTATGACTACTCCAAGAACTAAATGGTTAATAANNAAAATAATATTAAATCTAGGATTTGCCGGTTATGGTGATGATGGTTTAGATCTTTTAAAAAAGATAAAAGAGAATAACAAAGATGCACTTTTAGTTGGAGCTGATATAAATGAAGAAATAATTACAAAATTAGATTATAAAGACCTTATTGTTTCAGATGCACTAAGATTACCATTTAAAGAAAAATGTTTTGATACTGTAATTATTGGTGAATTAGCAGAACATTTCTTTGATATTCAAAACTTATTAAAAGAGATCCACCGAGTAATGACTAAGAATGGTAAGCTATTTATAACAACTCCAAGTACTTACGAACCACTTAGATGGCTAAAATATTGGTTTTTTGCACCTCATCATAAACTACATACTAATAAAAATATTAAAGGTTATTTAGGAGATAAAAATCATAAGATATTCTGGGAACCCTTTTCCTTATCAAATGTTATTGAGAATATTGGTTTTTCTCCGATAGCTGTGACTACAAAAGTTATTGCTTTTCCATATATAAATATGTTAAGAAGATTCGATTTTTCAATATGGCCTTTTAATAGATTTGGAAATAACCTATGTATAGTTGCAAAGAAAATATAAGTATTGCTTATGTTGCTGGTATAAGGTTCCCGACAGAAAAAGCTCATGGTTTGGCTATAGCAAAAATGTGCGAGGCATTTAAATCCAAAGGAGTAGATGTTGAATTAATCGTCCCTAAAAGGAAACA
>DCTD01000045.1 GCA_002335355.1 Patescibacteria group bacterium UBA1449 | reverse complement strand
GAGAGTGTAGCTAAAAATGGGTTAACTGATGGTTGTGGTTTTTTGTTACTTTTTATAATTCTACGACGGAGAGTTTGAGACGGTTTTTGTCTTTCTACCGGTGGTATATATACTGATTCTGGAGATGCCATACTTGCAGTTTAATATTTATATATTCAAAAGACAATAATTAGCTATACCTCTCAAAATGAATTGCTGACTCAGGCATGCCTTTGGTCTGAAGTAACGTTTTTGTTTGTTGAATCATTTCACTGCTTCCACACAGGTACGCCTGGCAGTCTGAAAAGTGAGTTTGAGTTTCAAGAAAAGCTGTTACCCGTCCCTTAAACCGACAATGAGCTGTAAGGTCACACACATCTTCCCGTGATAAACAAATTGTATAGGCAAAATTCGGGCACTCCCGTGTCCATCTCTGCCACATATCTTCCCAAAACACTGTCTTTTCATACCCAATTCCCCAATAAAGAAAAATCGGCTGAGTAGTTTTAACAACAGTCAATAGTTGCTCAATCATGGGTTTAAAGGGGGCAATACCAGCTCCGGTGGCAATAAATAGTGATGGAGCATCTTCATTTGCAAGTAAAAACTTCCCGAGAGGGATCAGGACTTCACTAGTAGTACCCAGGGTAACTGCAGCAATATATTGAGAACCTAGACCGCCTGGAGCGGTATCAATACATAACTCAATATACTTTCCGTTTGGCAAAGAAGCAATTGAATAAGCCCGGAATTGACTACCAACTTTTAAACTGAGATACTGTCCAACTTCATAGGTTACTGGTTNNGTTGGAGCAGTTCCAGTTTTAGCCAGTAGTAGGTTTCATTAAGTTGCCGTTTTTCGACAATCGTTGCTGGTAACCGCTGGATTGGTTGATACATACGTAAGAAAACACTTACTTCTATTGTTTACTTAACGTTTGAAGCCATTTGACCATTTCAGCAATCTCTTCATCACTTAACCCGTGAAGTTTGGCTCCAGACTCTAGCGTATCAAAGGCTGCTGCCCAGCAGGACACACAGTGTAAACCATAGTCTTCAGACAACACCTGGGCTAAATGAGGATAGGCAGCGACAAGATCGCCAATTAAGGTATCTTTAGTAATTGGTACATTTTTTTGTTTATCCATATTTTATTTGGTTCCTTTCAGTTTATATGCTTTAACCCCCTGCTTCAAAGCCCGTAAGGCTAAGGTAGCACAGGAAACCCGACCGGTAGTTACCGGACCTCCGATCAGTTTATAGATATCCTCAGGTCCTAGCTCTTCCAGTTCAGAAATTGTTTTTCCCTCAATGACTTCAGTTAACAGCGAAGATACTGCAGTTGAAATTGCACACCCATGACAACTGAAAGCAGTCTTGACAACTTTACCCTGCTTATTAAGTTTAAGCTGAAGTTTTAGTGTATCTCCACAACTAGTGTTGGCTTGAGTCGTTTCAATATCAGGGTTATCCAAAACACCTTGATTGCGCGGATATTTGTAGTGATCTAAAATTATCTCTCTATAGACATCATTCATAGTTATCGCAAATCAAATACTTGTTTAGCTTTGACAAGACCATCGATAAGACGGTCAATTTCTTCCTGTGTATTATACAGGTACATCGAAGCCCGAGTACTAGCCGAACACTTGAGCAGGTTATGCAGCGGCATGGCACAGTGATGTCCTGAACGAACTGCAACTCCTAAAGCGTTTAAGACCTGGGCAACATCGTGAGCATGAATTCCTTCCATCTCAAAAGCAACTAAACCACTGCGTTTTTTGCTCTCTTTGGGACCTAAAATCCGGATTTCAGGAAACTCTTCCAGACGGCTGACAAGGTAGTTAGTCAATTTATGTTCATGCTGGGCAATGTTATCTAAACCAACATGAGTTAGGTATGTTATAGCTGCTGCCAGTCCAACTGCTCCAGCCACATTTGGTGTTCCAGCCTCAAACCGCTCTGGAACTTTGTTGTACTCACTGTAATCCCAGTATACAGCGCTAATCATATCGCCACCGCCTAAAAACGGCTGCATAGTTTCCAGATGTTCTCTCTTACCCCATAAAACCCCAATTCCCATAGGCCCACACACCTTATGTCCTGAAAAGGCCAAAAAATCAACTCCTAGGTCTTTAACAG
Source organism: Patescibacteria group bacterium UBA1449 (assembly GCA_002335355.1). Taxonomy (GTDB): domain Bacteria; phylum Patescibacteriota; class Microgenomatia; order UBA1400; family UBA1449; genus UBA1449. The sequence goes on along the minus strand of DCTD01000045.1, from coordinate 2,411 downwards.
AAACCTGCATATGGGGAACACTTTGCGCACCATCAACAACGCAGAGAATATTTTTGTTGTAATGTTTAACCTGCTTAACCATCTCCTTTACCGGATTAATCNNACATGGGCAAAACTAACTACTTTTGTCTTCTCACTGAGTAAGCTTTTCAAACTATCCAAGCTCAGCTCTCCCTCAGGAGTTAACTCAATAAACTTTAAGACTGCTCCAGTCCGCTGGGCAAGCATCTGCCAGGGTACAATATTGGCGTGGTGTTCTAGTTGAGAAAGAATAACTTCATCTCCGGCTTTAAGATGTGCCCACCCCCACGTAAAGACGAGCAGGTTAAGAGCCTCGGTAGTGTTGCGAACAAAGATAACCAGNNGGCCTTGATAAACTGAGCCACCACCCGTCGGGATTGTTCGTAGGCTTCGGTTGATTCTTCAGCCAGCGTATGTATTCCCCGGTTTACGTTAGCATTATGATGGGTGTAATACTCAACAATGGCATCGATAACCTGCTTGGGTTTTTGAGTCGTTGCTCCATTATCTAAATAGGCGAGAGGATGGCCATTGATTACCCGGTTTAAAATCGGAAAGTCCTGGCGGATTCTTTGGATGTTGTACATAGGTTATTGTTTATTTAACTTAGTAATAACGTCGATAGCTTTTTGTACATTTTCTTTTCCTAGTCTTCTTTCCAGTTCTTGTAATTCTTCTTCTTTGAATTCTTTTGGTGTATCGGGATACGCCACCATGCTTAACTTCCCCAAAAAGAATGGCGCTTCTTCATTTTCTGTTTCATAAGACTGTTTATACTCTTTTTCCAAAATCTTTAAGAATTCTCTATCAGAAAGTGGTGGTTGCTCTTCTTTTGGCATACGCACATTAANNTAAATAATATTTACTAACTTATTCTTAATTGTCTTGTCTTCAATTCTATCAAGAACCGGCTGGAAAAACCCGGCAGCAATGGTTTTTTTTGCTTGTTTTGCTGATAAGCCCCGGCTCATGAGATAAAACATCTGATCTTCATTGACTTTGCCAACGACAGCAGCGTGTGAAGCTTTAACTTCATGGGTTTCAACTTCCATGGCAGGTACGACTTCAGCGTTGGCTTTATCTCCTAGTAATACTATTCTTTCTTCTAAACGGGTTTGGATGTGTTGNNAACCCGTACACCACCTTTGATAGTTGCCCTGGCTTCATCAAACAGAACCCCACGGATGATCATTTGTGAGTGAGTGTCAGACTGGCAATGTTCCAGCCAGGTATCAAAAACAATCCGTTCTTTTTTTCTACCCACAAACAAAACGATTACCTCAACATCATCTCCTTTTTCCTGAAGCTTTATTATATCTTGATTCGCTTTTCCTGGTGTCAAGATGCAAACAACTTGTTTCATGGTTCTAACTATTATCCATTTCTAACTCAATCAGTCGGTTAAATTCAACAGCATACTCCATTGGCAAGTGTCTAACAATCGGTTCAATAAACCCGGAAACAATTAGTGCTTGAGCTTGATTTTCTGTTAATCCACGGCTGACAAGATAAAACAACTGTTCCTCGCCAATTTTAGCAACAGTCGCTTCATGTTCAAGGATGGTATCCTGATTTAAAACCCGGTTTACCGGATAGGTATCAGACCGGCTCTTATCATCTAAGATAAGGGCATCACAGACAACTTGAGAACGGCAGCGATTCGCAGTCGAGCTAACATGCACTAACCCACGATACGATGCCCTCCCACCGTTTTTAGATATTGATTTTGAGACTATCCGGCTGGTAGTGTCAGAAGCCAGATGCACAACCTTGCCACCGGTATCCTGATGTTGTCCTTGGCCGGCATAGGCAATGGATAAGATCTCTGCATGTGCCTTGTTCCCGACAAGATAACAGGCTGGATACTTCATGGTTGCCTTAGAACCCAAATTACCATCTACCCAGAACATCTTGGCTTCAGATTCAACCCGCGCCCGCTTGGTAACCAAGTTATAGATATTGGTATACCAGTTTTGGACTGTGGTGTACTGGCAATAAGCCCCTGGCTTGAGAATAATTTCAACGACTGCTGAATGAAGCGACCCCTCGCTAAAACGGGGAGCACTGCAACCCTCAACATAGTGAACTTTAGCACCCTCATCAACAATAATGAGAGTCCGCTCAAATTGCCCGGCATGAGCTGAGTTAATCCGAAAATAGGCTTGCAAAGGCAGTTCCACTTCAACTCCTTTGGGAACATAAAGAAAGGTTCCTCCCGACCACACTGCAGTATTTAAGGCTGCAAAGAGATTATCACTGGGAGGCACAACTGTGGCAAAATACTCTTTTACCATATCAGGATAGTTCCTCAATCCCTCGTCCATACTCAAGAAAACTACCCCTTTAGTCTGCAAATCCTGTTTAAGTGAGCCATAGATAACCTCACTGTC
>DCTD01000083.1 GCA_002335355.1 Patescibacteria group bacterium UBA1449 | reverse complement strand
AAGCAACTTACCGCTGAAATTGATCTAACTAAAAGTCTCAAGTTTCTGGTGCAGGCTTATGAGGAAATTGCGGTTATGCGAATGCAACAAGTACGGGGAAAAGTTTTTAAAACGAGAACTTATGTTGAAGGACTATCTGAAGTTTTTCGTGATGTACGAGATTCATATCGCCAACAAGTTGAGGCTTTACTAACAAAAAATAAACAATCTCATGGCTATCGGTTTTCTACGGGTAAAAAAAATGGAAAGACCGTATCTGTCCTCATTACGCCTAACATGCGTCTATCAGGGACGATTGTACATACCGTGTTTTCAAAGTTTATGGCACATACCACAAAAGTATCCGATGATATTGTCATTGTAGGGAAAGTCGGTAAAGAAATGTTTGAAGAATGGCACACAAACAAAAACTATGAATACTATGAAGTCTCAGATTCTGGACAAGTAACCGATACATTAGGGCAACTGATCAACCGGTTGATGGAATATGAGACGGTTAACGTCTTTCATGGCAAGTATCTCAGTTTAGTTAACCAGCAAGCAGTCCAGTCTAACGTAACGGGTAACGAAACACTACTAAATGAAAAAGAACAAACAGAAGTGGAAAAACGCTTTTTTATGTTTGAGCCGACTTTAGAGGAGATATTGCGCTTTTTTGAAGTTCAAATTGTGGCTACGCTCTTCCAACAAACTATGCATGAATCAGGACTATCACACTTAGGTTCACGGATTAATGCTATGGAAGAAGCCTCGGTTACTATCGATAAACAATTATCAAAACTAAAAGCTGATAAACTGAAGTTACAAAAAGCACTGAACAATAAAAAACAGTTACAGCTTTATGCTGGAGTTTCTTTATGGAATTGTGTACGTTAGTTACTAGTTTTAGTTAGTGTATGGAATATCAGGGAACTATTATTGCCATTAATAACGCTATTGTTGAAGTCCAGTTTGAGGGACGTAATCCATCTATCCATGATGTTTTAGTGTTGGCTGCCGATGAAACAACGAAACTGGAAGTATTTGTTTCTTCCGGCAAAAATACTTTTTACTGTTTAGCACTAACGTCTCCAAAACACCTGCATCGCGGAGATAAAGTGGTTAACACCCTTAAACCGCTGGAAATTCCGGTAGGAGAAGAGGTTTTAGGGCGGATGATTGATATCTTTGGACATCCTCATGATCCTGATGGTGATATAACACCCAAAAAACTATTGCCGATTGTTACTGAAGGGCCGGTGCTTTTAGATGATATTGNNGCATGAAGTGATGGAAACAGGGATTAAGGCTATTGATTTTTTTGCTCCGATGTTGCGCGGTGGTAAGGTTGGGCTCTTTGGAGGAGCTGGTGTTGGTAAGACAATTTTATTAACAGAATTGATTAATAACATTGTAATTTTAAATAAAAATGAATCCGGCGTGTCCGTTTTTAGTGCTGTTGGGGAGCGGTCTAGGGAGGCTCAAGAGCTCTATGATGCCTTGAAGACGAGTAAAGTCTTACCCTATACTAGTCTGGTTGTGGGTCAAATGGGTGAAAACCCTTCAGTGCGGTTTAACACTGCTTATGCTGGAGCTACATTGGCTGAGTACTTCCGAGATGAACTCAAGAAAAATGTCCTGTTTTTTATGGATAACACGTACCGGTTTGCTCAAGCCGGGTACGAATTGTCGACATTAATGAATACCTTACCATCAGAAGATGGGTATCATCCTACCTTATCTTCAGAAATGGGTTTACTCCATGAGCGGTTAGTTTCAACAAAAGAAAACAGCATTACTTCAATTGAAGCTGTGTACTTACCCTCAGATGATATCACTGACTACGGTGTTCGTTCAGTCTTACCGTACCTTGATACCATCGTTGTTTTGTCCCGGTCAATTTATCAAGAGGGGAGACTACCGGCTGTTGACTTGCTCTCTTCGACTTCATCAGCTCTTGATGTGGCTATAGTAGGGCAGGAACACTATGAAACCTATGTGACAGCAAAAAGTTTACTGGAACAGGCAATAAACATTGAACGGATTGTGTCTTTGGTGGGTGAATCGGAACTTTCATTGGAAAATCAGACAATCTATAAACGTGCCCGGATTCTAGAAAATTATATGACTCAAAGCTTTTTTGTGACAGAAGTCCAGACTGGGAGAAAAGGGGAGTATGTACCGCGTAAAGACACCGTGACTCACGTTAAAGCCATTTTAGCTGGCAGGTATGATGGTTATAACCCTGAAGAGTTTCTCTACAACACCCCACCGGGTGCCTAAGTAAATCAATCGATAAAAGCTCCTAAAAACCGAGATAGATTTTTACTCCATTTTTATAGCAATGCATTATTGCTTGAGGAAAAGAAAATTCTCGTGTGCTACCGTTTGCGGTTCGAAGTATAAGTCTATCTCTAATAATACTAATAAAGTTAGTATGTAAACTTAAAATGTCAAACGCTCCTTTGTAATTGAATGAAGATATCGAGGTTACTTCTCCAGTAAAGAGGGTTTCAGCAGTATCAATGACCGTTACTTTTAACGGTTGAGTATGATTAAGGTCTGGTAAAAGTTGGAACTGGAGCATAGGCAGGTACGTATCGTGTTCTTAGTATACAGTATTCGGTTGGTAACAAGAAATTAAAGGAGGGTTCACCACTATTCCTGTATCCATTTATTCTTATGGTAGGTCTCCTTTGCCAAGGTTTCGGAAGACCTGGGTGAACATTCCCATGCTCGCTTTAAAGGCTTGCAATTCTGTAGCCTTGGCAAAAGATGGTGCTCCCGGTAGGAATCGAACCTGCATTAGAGGTTTAGGAAACCTCTGTTCTATCCATTGAACTACGGGAGCTATTCGTCACTTTGTTCCTCACGACAAACTACAACAAGCAGAATTCAAGAGGTGAACAGTAACTAAATGTATTATAATAGGCAAGGACGAAAATTACGAATGATTCCTTACTGTATAGTAGAATTGTTTTCCATCGGTTCTGCTATGCCAAAACGGGGTATGGTCCAGAGGTAGGATGCACGTTTCGGGTACGTGCGGCCCCAGTTCGATTCTGGGTACCCCGACCAGTACTTTCTAGACTACTGAATCTAACCAGTGAAGCTATTGCAAATCCAAAGCATAGAGGTTGACGGTGACCTCTGGATTAGTCGTTAAAGAAGTGAGCATAATCAGCTTCTGTCCATTAGGCCAGGGATAGGCAAAACTGCCAACAAACGGACCTGAGAAAACGGGAATACTGTTTGTGCCATCATATTCCATAATCTTCATTCCATTGGTTTCAGTTACTATGAGGTGTTGGGAGTTTGGAAACCATTGGATGGTTTTGTAACTATAAATTGGAGAATAATGCATTTGTAGGGTAGTAAGCTGGCTGATGATGGTCTTTTCTGCAACTTTTTTCTCAACGCGGGCACTTGGTGTTAATAATGGGGTAGGTGAAACTGGGTTTAATTGGGGTGTTGGTAAAGAAAATGTTTCAATAACATCTTTGAGATCTTTATCAGTAAATGCGTTTTCTCTAACTAAAAAGTTGGTATCTTCTTTATTATCATAAACATAAATATTTCCTGGTTTGATGTCTCTTTGTTGGGGTTGAGAGTTTATCGCTGGAAGTGGTGGTTTCATCTGATCAGGTAGAGTTGCTGATGCCGTGGCAGTGTAAAGAATTTTTTCCTCATTAGGTGAAAAGTAAAGTAAAGTAGCTGACTCTGTGGCAATTTTCTGCATTGGAATTGGCAGTTTTTCCAGTCGTTTCATGCGTTCCAGAGCTAACTGCTGTTGCCAGTCGGTTAGTAAGCTTGAGACTTGAAAAGTGGCATTCAACAAATTGGCAGTGTTGTTTTCTGAACCTGCGTTTAGCAGATACATCTGATTTTCATTAAAGTAAGCTAGAATCTCGTTTGAGTTGGGGGACCAGAATAGTTGAGCTTGGGAAAACTTGATTGTTGGCGTGTCTTTGGCAATCAGGACTGAATTCGAACCGAACCTAAGAGGGTTGTCACTAAGCTGGAGGACCCAAATACCCCGTTTCGTTTCAGCTGAGTTTGAAGCCACTTTATAGGCAATCTTGTGTCCGTCTGGGGACGGGGTAGGATCACTGGCGCCATTAACCGTTAAAGCCATTAAATCAGGCACAGCAGGAAAGAGCCGGGCATTTGTTTGAGTAACGAGTTCTTTATCAATTCGTAACTGTTTTTCCCAAGTGGCATAGCCGTCTCGTTCCAGTTTAATCGAGTAGCTTCCTGGTTGAAGATGCAAGGTATCATCGGTTGCAGTTTTCAAGACTCCATCAATATAAACCGAAGCTCCTTGAGGTTGTGAATTAGCAACCAACAGACCTGTCCCCTCAATAACCTTTTGGGTCATGTTAAAGCGATACCCTTGTGCCCACTTTACTGCTGCATAGGTTCCAATGAGGATAAAGACAAAAACACCAAGAGTAATAAGGAGGCGTTGGTTGATGATCATATGTTGTTAAAACAATGAGCATATTTTAACCTAGAAGTAACAAAAAGGAAATTAGTTAATCCTTTGTTGATGAATTGCCACTACTGGTAGCAATTGGATATAATGGAGCAATATGTTTCTTTCAAAACGGATCGGTATCGATTTAGGAACGGCAAACTGTCTAGTATATGTAGAAAAAAGAGGGATTGTCTTAAATGAACCCTCAGTTGTTGCCGTGTCTATGTACGACCATAAAGTCGTTGCAGTTGGTTTTGAAGCCAAAGAAATGCTGGGTAGGACTCCCGGTAATATTATTGCTTCCCGGCCAATGCGGGAGGGGGTCATTGCTGACTACGTGATTACTGAAGCAATGTTGCGTTACTTTATCCAAAAAACCTGTGGCCGGTCAGTCTTTTTAAAACCTGAAGTTTTGATCTGTATCCCAGCTGGAGCTACCCAAGTTGAAAAACGAGCCGTTGAGGATGCTACTATATCCGCTGGAGCTTCAACAGCCTACATTATTCAGGAACCATTGGCAGCAGCCATTGGTGCAGGTATTCCGATTGGTGAAGCTTCAGGCAATATGGTTTTAGATATCGGTGGGGGAGCCGCTGAAGCAGCAGTCATCTCTTTAGGAGGTNNGTCGGTTCGAGTGGCAGGGAATAAACTTGATGATGCACTTATTTCCTGGATTAGAAAAAAATATGGTCTCATTATCGGTGAAACCACGGCTGAGGAAGCAAAATTGGAAATTGGTTCAGCCATGAAAATAAAAACGGACAAAACTATTATGATTAAAGGCAGAGATTCGGTAACTGGTCTCCCTCGGCGTATGGATATCTCTACTAATGAGCTCGTGGAAGCATTCCAAAATCCGTTGTACCAAATCATTAACATGGTGAAAAAAGTACTTGAGGAAGTACCGCCAGAACTGTCGTCAGATATTATTGACAAAGGTTTGGTAATGACCGGTGGTACCAGTATGTTACGCAACTTTGACAAATTGCTGGCCAAAGAAACAGGCATTCCTTGTTATGTAGCTGAAGATGCTTTGTTCTGTGTAGCCAAAGGAACTGGTTTAGTTTTAGAAAACCTAGATATGTATAAACGGAGTTTATCGAGGAGATAGTGAGTTTCAAACAAAAAGTATTAAGTGTCAAGTTAGAGAGAGTTATTTACGTTTTCTATGACAAGAGAAGAAATTTTAAACCAAATCAAAAAGATAAGTCTTGCCGAATATACCAAGATTGAAACCTGGATTCATGATGTTCAGCATGTTAAACGTGTGGTAAAAGAGGGAGTGCGACTCTGTAAAGCAGAACAGGTGAAATCAAAGGATGCTTTTTTAGTTGAACTGGCCTGTTGGTTACATGATGTTGGGAGAGTTGATGAACCGCTTGGGTTAACATTTAGTGAGTCAGATCATGCAGAAAAGTCGTATCAAGTCAGTAAACAGCTCCTGAAACCTTATGAAAAGTTTATCGGTCGAGAATCGATGTATAACCTTTTGCAAGCTATCAGAGAGCATAGTCAGCCTCGCTTGCGTCACCCACATAACTTGATTACCCGAATTCTTCAAGATGCGGACAGAGGATCAAACTTTGATGAGCGTGGAATTTTTACTATGTTAGGCTATTTTTCCCTTTATAAAGGGAAACCAATAGAGAGTGTGAAAGAGGCCAAACTTGTTCTGCCGGCACTAACAACCATGCTGCGTACCTCGGGGAAAATACCAATAGCTTTAGAAAAGCTAAACTACTTCAAAGACTGGTACTATGGTTGTTTTCAACAGATGGGAACTGGAGTCAAAATTGATCCTTTGCACACTCTGTCGGCAAAAAGACTGTATCAGTCCAAGATAAAAGTTATTGAGGATTATATTCACCACTTAGAATCTTTATGCTAAATTCAGTTTCAATCTTGGGTGTTTTCATTTCACTGGTTACTAACCAGACTGTTATTCCATTGATTTTTAAACTACTGGAACATAAGTTACAGCTCCATATTGTTACTCCTAATCCAGAGCATATTATCCAAGCTCAAAGCAGTCCTGAGTTTAAAGCAGTCTTAAACAAGGCTGATTTTGCAGTTCCTGACGGTATCGGGGTTGTGTGGGCAGTAAGGCATCTATACCCTGGTGAAGCCCGAAGAGTGGAACGAGTGACTGGCACTGACTTAATGGTAAAACTTTGTGAGGTAGCTGCAGCCCGTGGCTGGAAAGTCGGTTTAATTGGTGGTCAAGATGGAGTAGCCCAAGAAGCTGCCAATCAATTGATAAAGAAGTATTCCAACCTAACTATTGAGGTGATTAGTCAGGACTATGACATATCTGAAGATAACGATACTCATGATAAAGAGATTGTTAAAAAGATAAGACAAACAAAAAGTGATATGGTGTTTGTTGCCTTGGGAGCACCTTATCAGGAACTGTGGATTGCTAAGATGTTGCCTCAGCTACCGTCTGTTAAAATAGCTATGGGAGTCGGGGGAGCCTTTGATTTTATTTCCGGCCGGGTTAAACGGGCTCCAGTGTGGATGCAGCAAGCCGGATTTGAGTGGCTATACAGGCTAGCACAGGAACCCTGGCGGTGGAAACGGCAACTCCGGTTGGTTCAGTTTGGCTGGCAAACAATAACCCGTACGCAAATGTAAGTTGACTAGATAGTGTTTGGGTCAATGCCCAACATATATAAAACAGCTTCTTTTTTATATCGGCGGTCACCCCGTGAATTGATTCTGATAGCCGGTAGTTTGCCGCGTTTGCCCCAGCGTTTAAGGGTAAGTGGGGAGACTCGCAAAAGTTCAGCTACCTCACGAACGGTTAAGAGATCCGGCAGATCTTCAATTGATATTCTTTTTTTACCTACTGTTTTACTTTCTGATATAGATTGATCTGTCATAGATCTCTCCTTTCTATACTAAACCTAGTTAATAGCTACCACAGCATAACAAAATGGTCATAACTATGTCAAATGGAAAAAAATGTTTTTAAAGTATCCATAATGATCCTGTATCTGACAGCACTTTGTTGTCTGTATAAGACGAC
>DCTD01000013.1 GCA_002335355.1 Patescibacteria group bacterium UBA1449 | reverse complement strand
TCTGTTAGTAAACTGTCGGCTTGTTTTATGAGAGGGTTAATCCGGGAACGCAACCATTTTGAGGAGACATCAAAGGTTTCAGAGTAAACAGGGACGAGCCTGCCGGTATGCGTGGTTGTGATTTCTTGAGAGTACTGGTTTCTAATGATCTCATATTTAGGAGCAGTTAGGCTGAGTCTTCTGCCAAAATGGGTGACTTTCCCAGCAAGATTTACTCGGGTTCCGGGGGGGAGTGTCTTTATCAAAAATGGCTGATTAAACCACGTAACCTCAATAGTATGTGTTCCATCGGTAAACATACCTTGTTGAATCTGCTTGCCACCTCTAGTAAAGGCGTTTTGGAGACTGACAATCTGTCCCTCAAGGGTTACTGTCTCCCCCGGTTGAATTTCTGCAATCCGTTTTTTGGTCGATAAATCATCGTAACGAAACGGGAAATGATATAACAAGTCACCGATGGTGTGGATATTCAGGTACTTTGAGAGTTTTTCCGCGTACTTCTCNNTATGGAAAGCTTCATGATACTGGTATCTTAATGCAATTCTTCGGAGAACTCAAGAATGGTGGAATAAGTAATTTCTTGAACTTAGGAGTATTTTGCCCTCAAGTGCTTTTCTTTATACAGTTTGTGTACAACTAAAATGCCTGCAACAGTGGTAAGAAAGAAAACCCGATAATACTGAAAAGCATGATGATAGCCACAAAGAGTTTAACGATAAAAAAAATAGTTTTCCGTTTCATAACATTTTTTCGTATCACTTGAAACCTGTTTTAGTCCCCTACTCTATTACAAGTAAAGGAGATTATAAAACAAGGCACAGTGTTACTACGACTCATTATACAATTTTTACAAACTTCCGTTTACCGGCCTGGATGACCAATCCTGGTTTAAGGGTAATCAGTTCTTTACGGTTATTGATGACCTGGCCATCAACTTTAACGGCATTTTGTTCGATCAACCGTCTTCCCTCTGAGTTAGTGTTAACTAAGTGTAAGTTGACGAGCACATCTTCAAGCGTTACTGTCGTTTCGTTAAAGGCAGACAGTGCAACGGTAGGGATATCTTGGGGTAGCGTTCCAGCTTGGACCGTTTTTTCGAAATGTTCTTGAGCCTGGTTAGCTGTCTCTTCATTATGAAGCATCTTAACTACTTCCCAGGCAAGACGTTTCTTGGTCACCATTGGGTTTGCGGACACCTGGGATGCTAACTCATCTAATTGATTATTTGGTATCAGTGTTATGAGTCTAAAGCATGGCATAATTGCATCATCGGATAAACTCATCAACTGCCCATAAAGATCTTCGGGTTTGGCCGCTATATTGATCGCATTACCCTCAGTTTTACCAATCTTTCTACCTGAAGAGTCTGCTAATAGCATGGTCGTTACTGCCAGTTTGTCTTTGCCTATTAGAGATTTAATGACGTGACGGCCAACTGACATATTAAACATTTGATCAGAACCCCCCAGCTCGATGTCTACTTCCATCTCTAGAGCGTCTTTAGTTACCAGGATTGGGTATAACAGCTCATGTAAACTAATCGGTTTTCCCTCAGTCATACGTTTTTGGAACATATCTCGTTCGATAATCTGTTGGACCGTAAAACCCATTGCCAACTGCAAGGTTTCCTCAAGTGTCATTTTTCTTAACCACGTGCCGTTAAACTTAAGTTGAGCTGGATTCTCACCACCAAAGTTCAGGATAGAGTTAACTTGTTCCTGATAGGTTTTAGCATTGGTTAAAACCTGTTCATGAGTCATCGGTACCCGTGCTTTATCTTTGCCGGTGGGATCACCGATAGTGGCTGTAAAATCGCCAATTAAGAAAATGACTTCGTGACCTAAATCTTGAAAGGCTTTCAAAGTTAAGATTCCTACGAGGTGGCCGATATGGAGATTTGGTGAAGTTGGGTCAAAGCCTTGGTAGATACGGATTCTTTTTCCGGAAAGCAGCATTTTCCGAAGCGTGTCTTTATCAGGGATAACTTCATTAATCCGGCGGTTTAATAAATCATCAATAGTGGCTGGATCGGTGTTTATCATGGTCATAGTGAAAACTCAAGAGTAAACGGTCAAAAGTCAAAACTAAAGTAAAATATGTTGATAACTTTGTTTGTAGTTTTGAGTTTTGATTTTTACGTTTTGCGTATATTTTGCATTTTACTCAAGTTAACAGGGATACGCAATTGCTAAATTATGGGGTTCTGTTTTGCGGTTGCATTTTAGAGTATAATAACTTAGCATATTGCCGTCAGTGCTAAAGCACACATTCTACTTTATGCGTATGCGCTTTTTAGACTCATTTCTTCCCTGGAAACGCACTTGGAGAATGCGGACTCAACAACTATCCCGCCAGCGGATGTTTGCTAATCCTCAGCTTAACCGACTCAGTCAACAGGCTTTATTAAACCGGACAAAACTCATTAAATATGCTGCAATTGCCAGTTTCGTGGGATTACTCTTCTTTACTGTTACGCTGGGGGCCATGGCTGCATGGTATGCAAAAGACTTGCCTCAACCAGACAAAATTGTGAGAAGAGAAGGATTTGCAACGAAGATCTTTGACCGAAACAACAAACTTCTTTATGAAGTCTTTGCCGATGAGAAACGGGTGCCGGTTGAGCTTGATCAGGTTCCTATGACACTGAGACAAGCAACCATTGCCATTGAAGACAAAGACTTTTACAAACATACAGGGTTTGACCCTAAGGGCTACTTGCGTATTGTTTATAACTTAATAGCCAAGCACCGGTTAATTGGAGGTTCAACTTTAACGCAGCAAATTGTTAAAAACGTGTTACTAACATCTGAACGGACACTTCCTCGGAAGATTAAGGAACTGGTACTGGCTGTTCAAATTGAGAGTCGTTACTCAAAAGATCAGATTTTACAGATTTATCTTAATGAAGCTCCTTATGGAGGAACAGCCTGGGGTGTGGCTACAGCTGCAGATACTTACTTTGGGAAACCAGTTCAAGAACTCAACTTGATTGAGTCAGCTATCTTAGCTGGGATGCCACAAAGCCCTTCGTACTACTCTCCGTATGGAGCCTATCCAGAGGCGTTTAAAGGCAGAACAAAAGATGTATTACGTCGGATGCGTGAAGATGGCTATATCACCAAACAACAGGAAGAACAGGCGCTTGCTGACTTGGAACAGGTTAAATTCAGGCCACAGGGCGGTAGTATTATTGCTCCTCATTTCGTCATGTACGTTAAGTCTCTTTTAGAAGAAAAGTACGGTCAAAGTCTGGTTGAGCAAGGTGGCTTGCAAGTTAAGACAACATTGGATGCAGAACTTCATCAAAAAGTCCAGGAAACTGTGACTGAGGAAATCAGTAAGGTTAAAGATGATATGCACATTACCAATGGTGCTGCGGTAGTTATGGATCCGCAAACGGGGGAGATTCTCTCGATGGTTGGGTCGCGTGACTATTTTGATGAAGAANNAAGAATATGACGGCAAAGTTAACGTCACTCTCTCGTTGCGGCAGCCTGGTTCTTCCATTAAGCCTATTACCTATGTTACTGCTTTACGGAAAGGATACACGCCTGAATCAATGATCATGGATGTTAAAACTGAGTTTCCTGGGGTTGATGCCGATCATCCCTATGTACCTAAAAACTACACGGGCAAATTCTATGGTCCCGTATCGCTTCGCAGTGCTCTAGGAAGCTCTCTTAATATTCCTGCAGTTAAACTGCTGGCACTTGTTGGAGTCGAAGACATGATGAAGATTGGCTATGATATGGGATTGCCAACATTTGAACCGAGCAAAGAAGCGGTTAACCGGCTTGGTTTATCAGTTACCTTAGGTGGTGGTGAAGTTCGNNGTTTGCTTGATTTAACCACTGCCTACTCTACGTTTGCTAATGAGGGAAAACGGGTTGAACCGATTTCCATTTTGCAGGTAACTAACCGGGATGGCCGGGTCTTAGAGGAAACCAAACCAGTTAAAGGTAAACAAGTATTATCGCCTGAGGAAGCCTTTTTGATTTCCCATATGCTGTCAGATAACAACGCTCGTTTATTAACCTTTGGTGCAAATTCTCTACTTAACATTTCTGGAAGAACAGTGGCAGTTAAAACCGGTACTACNNTAACTGGGCAATTGGTTGGACACCACAGGTTATTGTCGGTGTTTGGGTTGGTAACAATGATAACTCAAAGATGAAATCGGTAGCCTCAGGGGTGTCCGGAGCTTCCCCGATTTGGAGAAATGCAATATTAGCAGCTTTAGACAAAAAACCAGTGGTTGAATTTAAGATGCCATCGGGAATTGAGTCTATTGCTTTAGATAAAGTTAGTGGCTATCCGGCTCACGATGATTTTGAAACTAAAGAAGCCTTGATTATTCGAGGTTCAAAGCCAACGTCAAGTGATCCCGTTCATGTCAAGTTGAAAGTCTGTAAAAGTCAGGAAGATAAACTGGCTCCCCCCGCTCTTGTTGCCAAGAATGAGCATTTTGATAAAGAATTCTTTATATTTAAAGAAAGTGATCCTATATATGGTGATAAGGATAACCGCTGGCAGAAAGGGATAGACGAATGGGTAGTTTCCCAGTCTGACTCTCCATATCACCCGCCCACAGAATACTGTGATGGTGGAGATGAAATTGTGGTGCGGTTTGAGAGCCCTGAGGATAAATCACAAACAGGTAACGAGATTGAAATCAGAACCAGTATTGGGACAATGGGTGATGTTGATCGGGTTGAGTATTTTGCTAATGATAAGAAAATTGGTGAATCTAAAGATAAACCGTATCGAGTTAAGACGCGTTTGGATGACGGTGTCTATTCTTTGAAAGCCAAGGTGTTCCGTAAAGACGGAAAAACAGGTGAACAAACCATTAAGATTGGGGTTAATAAACCACACGATTGGGCAGCGCCAACCCCAAGTCCCACTCCTAGTCCAACTCCAACGGTGTCTGCCACACCATCTCCTACTCCCTCACCGAGTCCCTTAAGCCAGAGTGATCACCGGTTGAATGAATTGTAAGCATATGAACATTATCCGAGGTTCTAATCTTTCTTTTGAGCCTGCTTCTCATGAAGATCCCAATGATCCAGGAGTTCTGAAAAAAATACTACTTCACAGAGAAGAACTTATCAAAGGAAACATTCAAATGATTAACTGGGCTCATATGCCAGTAGGTAAAGCGTTTTCTGCTCATTACCATGAATCAATGCAGGAAGTGTTTATTATTATCTCTGGTAAGGCTGAAATTGAAATTGATAGTCAAAAAGAAACTTTAGAAAAAGGCGATGCAGTGGTTATTCCCGAGAAAGCAGTTCATATTATGAAGAATGTTAGTACTATTCCGGTTGAGTATATTGCCATTGGTATTACTGAAAGACAAGGTGGAAAAACAGTAAATGTTTACGTATGACTCAAGAAAAAGATACAAACCAAGAATCAAGAATTAGAGAATTAGCTTCCCTATTATATGTACATAAAGATAAGCGGGTTGTTGTGGTGGGTACAACCTGCACTGGCAAATCAACATTTTTAGAGAATATTCCTACAGCGTGCGACATGGATAAGCTTGTTTTCCCGTTACTGACAGAAGAAGAAGCTGAGTATGTGTGTCAAACACCATGGACATCTGAGATTGGCAAGACCATGGATAGACTGGTAAAAGAAAAAGTTATTGTGGAGCCTGGGAAACCTGTGTTTGGCACGATTGTTCTTGATAGCGATTTGATTATATATCTTAGAATATCGGATGAGTTACTACGGCAAAGAACAGCTTCTCGAAATGTTGACTTTGAAGATGCTAAAAACATGCAAACTCAAATTGAAAGAGATATTACACAATCTAAAACTCCCGTGATTGAGTTTGATGTAAGATAGTTATCGAATTTCTCCCTGCAGTTCTAATCCTAGTTTTTCGATATCTTCAACGAGTTTCTTTCGGACTGGAGCCACATCAGCATCAGTTAGGTTTTTCTGAGGATTAAGGTAGGATACTCTAAGAGTAAGCTTGTTTTGGTAAACATCTAGAATAGTTACGGTATGGATGAGCTTATCTGCTTGCTGGGCAGCTTTAAGAATTAATGCTGCTGGTATTTGTTTTTGGTTTATAAATGAAAAGTCTTCAATAATGGGTGGGTACTTTGGTATCGGTTTGTAGGTTTTGTCTTTTGTGGCATGTTTTACCAGTTTTTCAAAATCAATTTCAACCACAGCAACATTTTCTTTTAACCCAAAGTTTATTTGGATTTCTGGGGTTATCTGACCGATAACGCCGATGTTCTCACCGTTAACCGCCACTTTGGCTTGGACTGTTGGTTGCAGAAATTCAACCGTACTTGTTGGTTTTACTTCTATGGTTGTGTTAAGTTGATCAGCAATGGCTTCAAGAACACCTTTGATCTCAAAGAATGTATTTACTGTTTTTACAATAGTTAACACCAACCTTTCTTCTGGTAAGTCTCCTTTTCGAGGAATGTAAACATTAGCCATTTCAAAAAAGTTCAAGGTATTTGCTTTATCTTGGTTATTACTTACCGATTGGAGTAGTGATGGAATTAGCGACTGTCTTAAGTAGACCCAGTCTTGGGTTAAGGGATTGCGTAGACTGAGGTAGTTATCGGGGTTCTGATGGAACTTGGTTAACATTTCCTGGGAAACTAGAGAGTAAGTATAGTTTTCGTAATATCCCCAGTATTTAAGGGCGGTTTTTACAACACTCTCCCAGTGCAGTTGGTCAGCTTGTGGACTTGGTTGGGGCAAATCACCGGTCGGAATAAGGCTTGGTAGTTTATGATAGCCGTATATTCTGGCAATTTCCTCGACGATATCCTCCGGAATGGTTACATCATGTGTCCGCCAAGAAGGTACGGAAACTATTAGATCATCATGTTTATTTTTTACGCTGACCGTGAAACCAAGTGTCTCTAAAGTTTTTTTAACAAAGCTTAGTGGAATATCAACACCCAACCGGTTAGTAATAAACTCCAGAGATACTTTGATTGATTGAACTTTTGGTTTATTGTCGTAAATATCAATGAGTTTACTGGCGACTTTAGCTTTACAGATCTCTTTATATAATTGAATACCCCGAAGTATCGTTGTTTCTGCTAGTTCCGGGTCAACCCGTTTCTCGTTTAGGGTTGCGGCCACTGTTCGGATTCCCAGAGTCATAGAAGTTTT
>DCTD01000073.1 GCA_002335355.1 Patescibacteria group bacterium UBA1449 | reverse complement strand
TTAATGGTAGAGCTCTCATTGTCAATGAAGCCCGTCCAATGGAAGACAGAGGTGATAGAGGAGGACAACGAAGAAGTTTCTCAGGTCCTAAAAGATGGTAAATATGTTTATAGTATTAAAGGGATTGATAAAACAATCCCTTTAATACACCCGTTAACAAGTCTATATGACTTTAAATAACTTGAAGCTTTTGACAAAATAATTGAGATTCCACTTTACTGTTCCTTTATTCAGTGTGTCTTTCTTCTTTTTCAAAGGTTTCCTTATCTTGAAAGGAACCGTGCTATGAAAAAAAATCTCTTTGTTAGTGGGCTTAATCCACAAACAACTAACCAACAGTTAAAAACTCACTTCTTACAAGCCGGTACTGTTGTATCCGTGCGGATTATTACTGACAGATCTACCAGTTTAAGTAGAGGCTTTGGTTTTGTGGAAATGAGTACAGAAAAAGAAGCTGAAAACGCAATAGCTCTACTACATAAAAGTACTCTAGCAGATAAATCCATTAGCGTCCGTGAAGAACGGAGTCAAAAGACAAACCGTACTACGAATACGGTCAATGGTCAGTCAAGCCATAGACGTAAGTGGGGATTAGTTATCTAACTTTAGCTATCATGTTAACTGACAAACGTTAAGGCAATACCACCTTTGTTATTTCTTCCAGTTCTACCAATTCTATGTACATAGTCATCATAGGTAGCTGGGATATCGTAGTTAATCACATGAGTTACACCATCTATGTCCAACCCTCGAGAAGCTACATCTGTAGCTACTAAGACAGTTATGAAGTTTTGTCTGAACATCGATAATGCCCGTTGCCTTTGAGCTTGTGTTTTGTTGCCGTGAATAGAATCAGCCTTGAAACCTCTCTCTCTCAATCTGTCTGACAGTTTACTGACTCCCCACTTAGTTCTCCCAAATATTAGGACTTTCTCAAACCCTTTTTGTATCAGGAGCTGATGAAGCGTTTCAATTTTATCTCGGTCATCAGTATACCGGATTATATTTTGATTTACTGTTTCAGCAGTATCTGCTTTTTTAACAGAGACTGTCATTACATTATGGGAGAAATCTTGAATTAGCTTTGATACTTGATCAGTCACGGTAGCCGAAAAGAAAAGAGACTGCCGAACTGTAGGTAAATAGCTTAGTATGGCTTTAATATCATGAATAAACCCCATATCCAACATACAATCGACCTCATCAAGAACAACTGATCGAAAATCAGCAATTGATAACGCTTTTTGACTTATCAAATCTTTTATTCTCCCAGGCGTTCCAATAACAAAATTAAAAGGAGTAAGTAAACATCTCCGTTGTTGATACATGTTTGTTCCACCAATACATAACACGGATTGGATGCCTAAAGGTCGAGCAATTAGGTTAAACTCGCTGAGTATTTGAAGCGCAAGTTCTCTAGTAGGCGTAATAATCAGAACTTTTTCAGTTCGGCTTTTGGTAACTTTGTTTACTAAAGGAATTAAAAAAGCTCCCGTTTTACCTGTGCCAGTGTTAGCTATCCCAAGTAAATCACTCCCATTTATTACTAAAGGAATAGCTTTATCCTGAATTGGAGTAGGTGTAGTAAATCCTCGTTTAGCAATACAATCCTTAACCTGTTCAATAAGATCAAATTCATTAAAAGTATCATACCTTAGCTCTTCAGGAGCTATTAGGTTTACTTTAGCTTTATTGATAAATTTTGAAATGTCTAAGGTTTGCGTCTTTGGTTTTCTTCGCCAGTTTTGTTTTTTTGAAAAACTAGCTCTTGTTTGTTGTTTAAACATAGTAATACGTGATTTTTGTTAGAAATCATTGTGCTATTTATCTTGACACGAATGTGACAAGTTTAAAGAGTAAAGAACCAATTTAGAGGAAAATGGACAATAAGAGGATAGAAAACCTCAGAAGCAAAAATCCAAAAATTAGTTAGTGCTTAAAGTAAGCAACAGTACTCGGATTATTATAATAAGACTATTATACCTTACTTAATTGATTTTTGATAGGAGATGTTAAGAAAACACTGGTTTTAATGACGAATCACGTAGTTTTCAATATACCCACACTCTCTACAGGCATAACTTATTACTTTTTTACCTCTATGCTTTAAAAACATATGATTACTGTCTTGATGCCAATCAAACTCATTGCCTAGATAATTTCCTATTTCCATTTTTCCATTGCATTTGGGACAAACTTTTTCTTTTTCCATAAATACTGTTTACTTTGAATTCTTTTTTTCTCTCTCCAAAAGCATATTTTCAATCTGAGCTCTTTGAGCTGCAATATCAGCTTCTACTTTTTTTTGACACTCAGGATCAGGACAGCCTGTATGGGTATGGACAAGTTGTGAAGTACCACTATACGTTTTTATGTTTTCAACCCAGGTATTCAACACTATTCTTTCTTTTCCACAACGAGGACACTTACTCTTATATTTACTATCCATTTTAAAAATGTTTCTATCTATTAACTTATTCTCTTAATTGTCAAAATAAATTGGTTGGACAATATTAAATGGAATAGAGATTAAAGGAAAACAGATCTTTATGGGACTTTTCAAAAACGCACGTTTCTTAATACGGTAAGGTTTAATAATACTTATTCTTGGATCAGTATATCACAGATACTGTGAACTCAAGTAACGGAAACATTATAAAAAGTGAAGTTGCCACCTTAATTTTATTTTACTGCTTTCACAAACTCCTTACTTGCTTTTGACTTAATTCTTAAGTGAACCCCCTACGCTACACTTAAATACATATTTTTTGAAAGGAGGTGTTTACTATGGATAAAATGGTTTTTGGGATTCTTGAGGATGAAAATCACGCCAAAAGAGTAATTGACGAACTTGAGGCAAAAGGTCTTGATCCAAAAGAATTTTCCGTTATAACCCGTGACTATGAAGATAAAGGCGCACTATCTGGGAATACTGGATCAAAAGTATCTCAAGGTGCAATTTCAGGAGCGACAACGGGTGGTGTTTTAGGAGGTCTTGCTGGTTTACTCATCGGGATTGGGGCAATCACTATCCCTGGTGCCGGCGCCCTGTTAATTGGCGGCCCTATTGCTACTGCTTTAGGTCTAACCGGTGCCACAGCTGCCACATTTACCGGAGCGCTGACTGGTATTGTAGCTGGTGGACTGGTAGGTATTTTTACTAGACTTGGAATCCCTCAAAAGAAAGCTGAGCTCTATGAACAGCGAATAAAAGAGGGAGGTATGCTTTTAATTGTCCCAACCAATGATGCCTTAATGGTTGAAAAAGTGATGCACCAACACCAAGCAACAGAAGTTCACACAGCAGTTACTAATGATCAGCTTGATCTTACCGATAAACAAGACCGTGAAGTAAACAAAGGGAAACAGTCTAAAAGGAAAACTAAAGCAGAAGATACCGTTGTCGTCAACCCTGTTCAAGTTCAGAAATTTCTTGATGGAATTGACTATCCTGCAACCAAAGATGAGTTGGTAGGGTATGCAGTCAAAAAAGGTGCCGATGAAAATGTCAGGGAAACGCTGCAAAGTATTGCCAACAGGCGGTACAAAAACCCAAAACAAGTCAGTGAAGCTATCGGAAAAATAAAATAGATCTGGTTAGAAAGTTAAGTAAGGGGGTGTGAGCTATCACACCCCCTTATTAATAGCTGCTTGACTACTTGAAAACATGTAGAAAAAGATACTATTGCTTTCTAAACCAGGAGTCAACTTCCTCAAAGGTAATTTTCGAAACAGTACCGATAACCTGGCTTAATGAATCAAAATCAGAACCACGAGTCATGACACAAAGGATGTAAGGGTGATTTGGATAATAGACTAAACCACAGTCATGAAGTTGTTTTGTTGCGTCATGATCATATGCCCGTTCCCCAAACTTGTGAGCTACCGTCACGTTTTGAGGTACTCCGGCAGTAATGCCTTTAGTAAAGGTAGTTTGAGAGAGCAACTCTAAGGCCTTTTCAGACATTTTCCGATTAAGGTAGGTTGAGTTATAGAGTGTCCGAAAAAAAGCAACAAAGTCTTTGACGGTCATGAAGTTCTCAGTGTTACTGGTATCAATCGGGTTTATTCCGATTTCTGCAAAGATTTTATGGTATTCATTGGTATTGATATTGTGAGAAAGTAAACTGGAAGCCTGATTATCTGATTGGGTAATCATCAATTTTATCAATTCCTCAACAGTATAGGCTTTGCCAGATTCAAGGATAGTTTGAATCTTTGCCTGCTCTATTATTGGTATTTCATTGATATCAAAGGTAATCTGTTTTGATAAAACGTTTGGATTACTCTGACTTTCCTTGTAGTAGGCAATCATGGTAGGTACTTTTAACATGCTTGCCGGAGTATACTTTTCGTTTTCGTTTACAGCTATCCAGTCACCAGTCTCAGGCACCCGAAAGTAAACTGATACATCGTTTGCTAAGCCATTCTCCTGACTTGAAGTCAAATACTTATATAGTTCATTTTCCAAACTAATTAAACGTTTATTATCTGCGTTAAAGGGTGTCTCACAGCGAATGAGTGGGCTAATATATTTAAAGCCTTTTTGTCTTATAAGAGCAACTTTTGAATCCTCAGTTTCATCAAAATATACCCCTTCCACCACTTGACTAGTGATTACACCAAACACAAAGATGAACAATGATAGTAAAAGCAGTGATAGTTCTTGCCTCATGCTTATCTAATAATTGCACGTTTTCATGAGAATTCAACCCTTAAAATAGGTACGTTTAACGCTCAATTTTGGATCTTTATTTTGATACTAAATCAAAGAATGTTCTTGAAGTATATCTTACCCATCCAGTGAAACTTCTATGTAACAAATGAGGGGAAACGGTGGGTGGAGTTAAAGCATACTTCTTTTTAAACCAGATCTAACATGGTCTGTATCCCTAACCCTTGTTTTCTAACTTAAAAATTTTTCATCTTACGTGATTATTACCGACATCTTCGCGTATTCTTAAGAACGTACACTACATTCGGAATGCACGTTTCTTTGATAATCCTTATATCAGTTATATGTTTAGATTACTGATTATTGTTCAGTCAGTTCATTCCTATGTTAAGGAGTTTACTATTTCTTATTACTGCTATCTTTTTAATGAGTGTCACAGTACTTGTTTTTCTTGGGTGGAAAAGCAATTATCAACTATCTGCCAAGGCAGAAGCCCAAACAGTCACAGTTCAAAAAAGTAACATACAATCTTCAATTACTATCTCGGGGAAAATCAGTGACAGCAACAGTATGGATATTACTACACAGGCAACTGGTATTGTAGATAAAGTTTATGTAAAGAATGGTGATACAGTAGAAGAGGGACAAAAAATTGCAGAGCTCAAACCTGATCAAAAAACAAAGAGAATGCAGTCTGAACTCTGGGCACAATATCTTTCAGCCAAAAACAGTTTCAACAATGTAAAAGCTAGTGAAACTTTTTTAAAAAATCAGTTAACTGAGGCTCACCATAAGTTTCTAAACGATGCAGTTGCCCGTAATCTTGATCATAATGATCCATCATTTGTTGAACAAGAATCTTTATGGAAAGCCGCTGAAGCTCACTATAAAAATCAGCAAGCAGTCATGGACGTATCATCGGCTAATGCTGCGAGTGCTTGGCGGGCATATAATGAATATTCTTCTGTAATCACCGCTCCTATCTCAGGTACAGTAAGTAATCTTCCCATACCAGGAATCCTCTTAAAAACAGAACCTTCAGCTCCCTTTTCAGGATCGGTACCTCAGAACAAAATAGGCACAATAACTATACCAGGACCGTTATTAGCTACTGCCAATGTATCTGAGATTGATGTAACAAACATAAGTGTTGACCAAGAAGTAACGCTTAGCATTGAAGCATATTCCAACGAAACATTTAGTGGAACAATCGAAAGCATAGATACAAACGGCATTGATATCTCCGGTACCATTCACTATCCTGTGACAATAAGTCTAGAAAAAAAACCAGAAAACGTCTATCCCAACATGAGTGTCACTGCTGCAGTTACTACTGGGACAAAAAACGACGTTCTTGTCATTCCAGTAGCCGCGGTAGAGTCAGTAAGCGGTAAAACATTTGTACATATCGTAAAAGATAACTCAGTTCAGCAAATACCAGTCGAAGTCGGAATTGTTACTGAGACCCAAATTGAAATCGAAACGGGACTTTCCGAAGGAGATATTGTAATCGCTGGCTCTTTGTTTTATTCAGAAGAGAATATCTTTAGATCTCCCTTAACTACAGGATTACAAATATTTGGTGAACGATAATTAAAGCACACTGAAGAGTGGAAATCATGCAATTTCCTCAGGTTCTAATCACTGCATACGAAGCTCTAGCAGCTCATAAGTTACGGACTATACTAGCGCTCCTAGGCATAGTAATCGGGAACAGCGCGGTAATTTCCCTCTTGTCTTTAGGAACTGCAAGCAAAAAAGCAGTTGAAATGCAATTTGAAACACTTGGAGTAAATCAACTAACTGTTCTTCCGGGATCTCATGTTGTCGGTGGTATTTATGGCGCGGCAGGAGACGTAACATCACTTACTTATGAAGATGCTCTAGCTATTATGAACTCACCCGAGATCACCAGCATTACACACGTCTCCCCTGAGATTGTCTATAAAGCTCAGGTTAACAATGACCGCTATTCCATTAATACACAAGTTATAGGTGTTACTCCAAATTTTGCGGCTGTACGAAAGACTACTTTAGCTTCCGGTTTGTTTATCTCACAGTATGACGTTGACACGACTACAAGAGTAGCTGTACTTGGGCCGGAAGTAGTAACCCGTTTGTTCAGAAACGAACCAGCTATTATCGGAAAAACGATAAAGATCAATGGTTTATCATTTAAGATAATAGGCATAACAACATCCAAAGGAGGGAGTGGATTACTCAACCAGGACAATATGGTCTATATACCATTAACAACAGTTCAAAAACAATTAGCCGGAGTAGATTACGTTAACTCAATTTCTTTAGAAGTGGTATCAAAAGAAAAAATGATAGAAGTACAAAATCAAGTCGGTTACCTGCTCTTGGAGCGGCATAATAACCCAGATCCATATCACGCAGATTTCACTATCGTCTCTCAAGAAGATATTATGAAAATTGTTAGAGATATTTCCATCATATTCACATCCCTTTTATCTGGAATTGCAGCAATCTCTCTAATCGTTGGTGGCATTGGGATCATGAATATTATGCTAATATCAGTTAGTGAAAGAACAAAGGAGATTGGATTACGTAAAGCTTTAGGGGCAAAAAGAAGTACTATTGTTTTTCAGTTTCTTGCAGAATCAATTATCATTACTGTTCTAGGTGGTATCATCGGAGTAATTCTTGGTATTATTGTTGTTTTTTTTTATCATCAATATTTACTCTCCCTTTTATCCTACCTTTGCAATATGTGTTGTT
>DCTD01000043.1 GCA_002335355.1 Patescibacteria group bacterium UBA1449 | reverse complement strand
TGTTGTACGAAAACAAGAACCTTTAGGTTGGTTTTCAATTTCCAGCAAATTGGTTTTTAACAGTGATAATTTCGTCTTCAAGCCCACTTTTGAATACTTGAATGTTTCCGTGCTTGGCAAGCATATTTGCGGATATCAAATTAATCTTAAACGGGAATAATGCCGGGGAATCGATGGCTGCTTTGTAAAGCATAGAGCTGGTCTCTGTGGTACTTAAAAGGCATTCTATAAGCCAACAGATTAGTTCGGGCTTCTTTATACTGTGAAGGCCGCCAAGCAAATATATCCCAGTATTTCCACTATCTAACAGAACGCCCCATTCAATAAAGTTGCGAAGAACGTGCCTTGTAGCGCGGCTGACATTTTCACTCTCTCCATACTGTTCTCTTATCCGACGTTGAACTTGTTTAGCCCCAGCNNAGCTGTGCCCTGGAGCTTCAATAATCTTCCAGTGTGAAGTGCAACCGTGGCTAAAAATGGGTAAGCTGCCATTGTGGCGCCCCAATGAAGGATAATTCTTTCTTTTGCCGGGCATTTTTCATAAAAAACCAGGCCTCTTTTCCTTAAATTTTCAGAAACATTATCACCTTGAACCCAAGTTTTTTCGAGTATGCTTATGGTTTTTCCTCTACTGCCAAATCTAACATTGTTGCCAACGGACAGCTCTTCTGCCAGAAACTCATTTAATACTTGTGTGATTGTTTTTTTATCGTAACCAGCCAGTGCTAGATCAGCTGTCTTATTCAGCCATCCGAGTGTAATTTTTCCTTTAATGCCTACTTCTGAAAAACGATTTTTCTTCATTTAATCAATCCTTATCCACGGTACAATTAATTCTTCCAGGGCAAATCCACCATGAGTAACAACTTTTGTATGCCGAGGGACGAAAGCACATCTAGCAGGGGCATATAGAGGAAATATATTAGCCGGAAGGCCTGTTCCAGGCAGCTCTATTGCATCCGGGAAGTCATTTTTCACGCGCGCTCTTAACCTGGCATCATCATACAAACGCACGCGTTCACCGCGCGATTGCGCGAGCGCGCCCTCTCGGGGTCTTCCTACGCCTTCAGCTTCGATGTTCCCATGGTCTGATGTAATAAATATAGTAAACCCTCGATCTTTGAGTAGTTTAATGACATCCCCAAGAAGGGGTTNNCCAAGCGTTACTCCGTGCATTATTTCGTCAACTTCGGTCAACACTATACCCAATATTTTCACAGAAGAATTATGTGCTAATGTAGCCAAACTATTAAAATCGTGTCCACCTGTTATTTTTAAATATGAAACCTGATTAACAGCCAGCCCGAAATCTAGCCAGAATTGTGTCCACAAAGATTCTTCTTTGCTGGTAGTGCCAATACTATCAGGAAAATACAGCGGAGCCTTGCCCGAAAATATGGCTTNNTGCAAAACAGGAGCTATCCTGTATCTTTAGTTGTGGCAATTTTTCCGTTAGAGTATTCTTGATAACAATCCATTGATTAATTGAAAGGCCGTCAATCACTAACAACGCTATCTTATTCAATTGATTGGTTTCTATCAGCCTGCTAAGTGTTCTGGGGATATGATGCATCATTACAGGTGCTGATGCAGCTTGATTGTATAAACCCGGGTATGACTTTTTTATCCAGGAAAAAAAACACGAATCAACCTTCTTCTGCAGCTGGTTGTAGGTTATTGCCTCTTTAGTTGGGGTTTCGGCAATCTCAAAGTTAAAAAAGGCAGCCGTTAACTCTCCCCAGGTTTTCGAAAAACGCAACCAATCACCATATCTGGAATTATCTGCAGGTAATTCTTGATCTGCTGCATCAAGCAGTTTTTGCAACCGGTTAATTTTTTGACTTATCTTGTGATTCTTAATTCCTGCACAAATCCAGCTATCAATGGAATCTAAAAGCGCAGGTGCTTCTATGGGTGCGAGAATTCCCTCCGTAAACATAGCATCAATAAAAACACGCACATCCTTATCATCAAAAGGTAACAGCTCCGGGCCTGAATGCTTAAAATTATATTGCACTAGAGTTGCAGTACCAGCAGTACTTAAGTTAGAAGCAGTGATGCTGTTGATAAATACCGGCCATCGTTCCTGTAAAAATTCTAGGAATGCCTGCTTATTTGTGAGTAACTCGCNNCTTTTGGTTTAAAAGAAATGCCAGCCTTTTTCCAAATACCGGCGGCAATAACTGCCCTCGGTAATGCAGTCGTAACAAGAGCCTTAATAAATCAGATGGCGTTTTAATGGTTTCCTGAGCAATTTTATAAACGTAGCGAAGTACAAAATCTTTGCTTTCATTTTCGCCAAGCCTGCCTGGCATTTCACGCTCTTGTGATTCCCATAATGCATCCAGGTCTTCTGGATGAAGGGTTTTAATTACTGTGTAGCTTATGTTCGGGAATAAATCATTCAGGTTGATGAAAATATTATAAAGATTGGTTTTTAAATCATAAGGAATATCTTCCTCTGTAGCGTTAAAATGTATAATTACGCTGGACTCGGTTGGTGAATTCAAATCGAATAATCGCCTGAAACGAGTTTCGTATGCAAACCTGAAAGAAACATTATCTTCATAATGAAGTAATTCAAAACCTTTAGCCTTAAGATCAGCCAGTACACTTTCTTCTAAAAGCAGGCTGTCAGGGTCAAAGGCAACCAATGATCTTATATCCTTTGAAGGAAATTTATTTAATATCATTCTTTGCCAGTTATTTTTCACATTGTTCACCATTTATTCCCAGAATTATCAGGGGCTTGAGTTCTGGCAAAGCGCTTGAATTTTGGGAATGCTGCTTTTCCCAGGCCATTTTCTCCTTGTCTAATTGCTTAAAACGATATTCGCGAACTTCTGGAAGACCAATGCGGGCAATTGCTCTGCGCCGGGCATGAAATGAGTATTCTGCTTTTGCTTTATCTTTAGATAATTTGTCTTTTAATAAGGATACCAGTTCTTGATACACGGGTTTACCGTGCTCTTCGCCTGCAGTCATAATTGTCTGGAAAGCATGTGACGAATCATCCTTCATCTGTCCGGTTATATCTATCTTATCAGACAGTAAAATATTCCAAATACGGCGGGCTGTGGGCAGTAAAACACGGCCATCATTATGGCAAAAGATCGGCATAATCCTGGATTGAATCCATGTTTCAGTAAATACCGTTATTTTTAATAATGACCACAAGCCATTTANNATTTATTTCTTCTGTGATCCCAGGGATCTTTGCTGTTAGAACCGGCTGCCCCGGAACGCTAGAAGGTAAATCTTTTACAAGCTTTCTAATGCGCTCGTCCTCAAGTGTAAAAGCTTTCACATTACTGTGATCTTCTTGTTTGGACGGGAAAAAAGAACCTTCATACGAGGTGCCATCTGGCCATGTGATGGCACNNATGACCCGCCCTGATATCTAATAAAACTTTTCGTCATGTTTTCTAACCAATGAGGCAATGGATGTTCTAATACCTTGTTAGTTTCAGTCGTATCAAGGCTCTCCTCTGAGCTTAAAAGGTTTTTAGTACTGCGCAAGTAATCAGCCTGATCCTTAACTTCAGAGACTGCATGGCTAACCAGATTCTCAATAGAATCTGGTTTAACAATTGCATCAAGGAACATTTCGTTAAAAATCTTTTCACTTTCAGCCGAATCAAGGACATCGGCAGTTTTATCAACCCCAAATTCTGCGAATATAATTTTCAACTTTTCTCCAAGAACTTCAAGTACACGGTGTTCAATGGAGTTTTCCAGTACCAGATTAAGTGCACGCACTTCTTTTTCTTGTCCGATTCGGTCAACCCGCCCAATTCTTTGCTCGAGCCGCATAGGGTTCCAAGGTATGTCGTAATTTATGACTATATGGCAGAACTGCAGGTTAAGGCCTTCACCGCCGGCGTCTGTTGAAACCATTATTCGAACTTCTCGTGCAAACTTGGTTTGGGCTTCTATACGCGCGTTCATGTCCATTGAGCCATTCAGGCATACTACAGTAAACCCTCGATTGGAAAGGAAATTCCGTAGCATTTCCTGTGTTGGTATGAACTCTGTAAAGATCAATATTTTAAGGTCTGGTTCCTGTTCCTCCTGTTGCAGCTGGTAAATCCAATTGAGCAGAGCTTCAGCTTTGGCGTCTGGACTTTGTTGTTTGCATATATTTGCAGTATCAAGTAAAAATGCTACTTGTGCCTTCTCATTACTAAGCGCTGAAAACCGGTTTTTTAAGACTGTTTCCAGTTGAGACTGGCCATCCATGTCTTCCCAGCCATTATCCTGCTCAGGGGAAAAGAGTAACAGCTGCTCTTCAGGCGCATCGAGGGCTTCCACTCTTCTTTCTAGTGTTGCACGGATTGCTTCGGTGGATGATGTAACCAGCCGTTGCATTAAAACCATCAAAAATCCAATGTAATTTTGTTTTTCTTGAATTGCCTGGTTGTAGCCATTACGGA
>DCTD01000024.1 GCA_002335355.1 Patescibacteria group bacterium UBA1449 | reverse complement strand
GTAGACAAACAAAGCCACTAAAAATGCCAGATACGAACTACGGCTATAGGTTAACAATAGGGCAGCAAATGTACTTAGTGTTAAGAAACTGTATAAAAATTGTTTGTCTCGTTGGTTTGGTGTTTCTAGTGCTTTATCTAAAGACCAGAAGAAGAAAAACACTAAGAGTAACCCGGTAAAGTTAGCATCAAGCCAGGGGCCAGCAAGCCGGAATGCATGCCGGTCCCACCCTGAAGCAAACAACGGTTCAAAACTAGGAAAGAAAATGTACTGACCAAAACAGAGGATTAGACTAATTACAATACTCACGGTGATATAAGTAGAAAAACGGTCATGAAACCAAGAATCTTTAATGTGTATGAGGAGTAAAAGTAACAGCGTATAGGCAATCCACCGCAGTAAATACAAACTCCCAATTACCACTTCTGTTTGTGATAAAACAGAGAGTGATAAAACAAGTGAGAAAATGGAAAAGGCAATGAAACCTGAAAAATACCTATGTTTTATTGATAAATTACGTAACAAACGATAATTAAAAATAAGAGTAAGCATAATGAGAATATCATGCCAATATATATGAACTTCTGGTCTAGGGAACGGAATAGTAGCGAGTTGTCCAAACGGGAATAGTAAGAGTAAAAGAAGTGGTAAAAGGGACGTAAGCTGCATAGTTAGTGTTTTGCCAGTGGGAAGAAAGAGCTCCCATTATTCTTCCATAAAAGCCTTAGTTTAATCCTGACTAAAAGTGAGTGCCAACTCATAATCCAAGCCACAGCTAAACCTGGAAATCCATCACGAAATCCCCCTTTGATAATATAGTTGTTAAGAAACTTGCCGATTGGAAAGAAAAAAAGTTTTACTAATGGCTCTTTTACTTTTTCATTATAAAGTTCAATAGCTCGGATACTAGAATACCAGTTGATACGGTTTAAAAACTCAGATATTGATATCGGACGCTTATGAAGGAGCGCACGTTTAAGCAGACCTTTATTGCCTGGAATATCCCACACTTCATGGACTGTTCCTTTCCACGTCCCTGCTCTTCTTTTTGCTAACCGCAAAAGTTTTACATGAGCTGTCTCACCATGTTTCAGCTGTTTTCCTAAAAAAATATCATAGCGGTTAAGATAGTACCCATCACATGCGTTTATTGAGTTTTGAATAATCTGCCTGATCTCCTGACCAAGATCGATTGGGACTACTTCATCAGCATCAATAAACAACACCCAATCCCCTGAAGCGTGCTGTAAACCAAAGTTTCTTTGGACTGAAAAATTATTATCTAACGGATGGGTTACATACCTTACTGTTTGTCTTGAGTTATGGTGCTGCCAGTGATTGACGCTTTCTTGAGTTGAGTCTGTGGAGTTGTCATCAACAATGATGATTTCATCAGCAAAAGTAATTGAATCTAGACATGAGGTAACAGTATCGTCGTTATTGTGGGTTAAGATAACCACTGAAAGAAGCATATTAAGCTATTGTAGTATGTGAGTGTATTAAGGTTCAAATAGGAGAAACAGTTCAGAGGTTCCTACTTTTCTTGTTTACTGAATCTTTCAGAATACTCAATAACGTTCTTACGATGCTCCTCAAGCAGTGCTCTTGCTTCATCAGGGTAAAGACATTTTTTATCTCCACTTTCAATAAACTCTTCTTCTAAAGCTATCATAGCTAACCATGCTTCAAGATTGTATTTAGAATCTCCACGAACTAGCTCAGGGTTACTTTTAAGTTGATCAATTTGTTTTTTTATATGATGAATTAGTTTACACTCATCTGGGTGGTCTGAACAGTTTAGAAACCACATTCTGTGTGTACATGTACGTTTTTCATGACCATTTCGTCGTTCAGATTGCTCAACCATTAAGCAGCATTTCTGGGCAGAGATTGTTATCTGGAAGTTTGGTCATTATACCATATAAAAACCAAAACGATACTTTAGATGTTACAATTTAACAGTATGCAGATTTCCCGGCTTTTTTCACATACAGTCTCCCAAAATGCGTTGGCTAATGCATTACGGACTGTTTTTCAAGTCATTATTGGTATTGTGGGTAACTATTTAATAGTGCGAAGCGTTTCTGTTGAAACGCTGGGTTTGTGGGCGCTAACCTTAACGTTTGCTTCATTTTTAAACCTCTCGGATATGGGAATGTCAACGGCGTTAATTAAGCATGTTGCTAGTGATGCTAAACGGCGCCATGAGTATTTTTGGACAACTACTCTCTTTTACTGTCTTGTTGGCACGATAATATCTGGAATACTAGTAGTCTTTCTTGGACTGTTTGGCAGTTTATTTTTTAAAGATATACAACCCGCTCCTCAATTCTTCGCACTTACGCTTGCTGGAGTATTTGTTGGGTTACTCACGTCAGCGATACTTAACACCTTAAACGGCTTGCAGTTAATGAAACGGACCAGCAGCGTTGAGGTTAGTAAAAGTTTTACCTATTATGTTTTTACATTGTCTCTTATTCCATCTTTAGGAGTAATGGCTTTCCCCGTTGGGTTTTTGGGTAGTAATATTTTTGGTGGTAGTCTAGCCTTAACCCTTTTGCTTTCAAAAGCATCAATCCCCTTTACTTTTCCTAATAAAGTAACTTTTAAACAGTTGTTTTTCTTTGGGATCAAATCATATGGACTCGGAATCACCGACCTGGCAAAAACATCATTTTTAAAACTGATTACCTCTTGGTTGTTTATTATTGAGTTTGTGGCCTTTATTGATTTAGCCCAAAAAATCATCGGTTATATTAAACAATTCCTTGCCTCAATTGTCTTTCCGTTACTGCCGGCTGCATCTTTATACCAAGCTAGACAAGAGGATGACAAAATCAGGAGGCTTTATGTTTGGTCTCTCATAATAGTTCTTGGATTAGGTCTTGTAACCTCGGTAACCTACATTCTATTAGCACCATTTATTATTACTCTCTGGTTAGGCACTCAGTACACACCAGTAATCCTTCTTTCACAAATAGGTAGTGCAGCGATCTTTTTCAATCTCCTATCCGGCCCAGCGTATGCAGTACTTCAAGGTATGGGGAAACAAAAGCCGTTGTTAGTAACATCTTTAGTAAGCTTAGTTGTGTTTGTTGTTTTAGTGAGTGTTTTTGCCTGGATGCGAGGTCTCCCTGGAACTATGCAGGGATATCTGATTACTGAAGCGTTAACTAGTACTGGACTCATAATCTGGTTGAGCCGAAAAACCCTTTTGTTTAAGCTGTCGCCTCATATCTCCCGCAGTCCAGCGAAGATATAATAACGGGTAAAAAACGAGATTAAAACAGATCGCTGAATATTTTTTGATTCCGGGTACATACGCAAGACTCAGTTTAAGACTATTTCTCCAACTGTAAAGAATTTTTGTTAGCACTGTAGCTGATTGGCTGCCTTTATGACTAATTTTTGATTCTGGTATTAACGCTGTTGTGTAGCCATACTTTTTAGCTCTTAGACAAAGTTCAACATCTTCAAGATATAAAAAGTATGATTCATTAAATCCACCAATAGTATTCAAAACGTTTACTGGCACAAGCATACAACAGCCTGTTACAAAGTCACGAATAACGGGTTCTTCCCAAGAGTTGTAAGTCGTTTTATTGAAGTGACGGGCTTGGCCTTTACTCCAGATGATATACCCACCATAATCAAAGTAGGTCTTTCCCCTGACTTGATGCTCTATTACAGGACCTGCCATACCAAGTTCCGGCATTTGATCAAAGGCTGTAATAAGAGCATCAAGAAAACTTGGCTTAACAGCGGTGTCGTTGTTAAGAAAGAGAATATAATCACACATCCATTCTTTACACTGTTCTATTCCAAGGTTATTGCCTCCAGCAAAACCGAGGTTTTTTTCAGGCGTAATAAGTTTTGTCACTGCCGGATGAGAAGAAATTACTTTCTTTAGGTTACTGTTTCTGCTGTTATCCACTACTAAAACTTTATATTTGTAGTTTTTTGTCTTGAGTTTAAGAAGCGAATCCAAACAGTCTTTAGTTACTTCCCACTTACCAAAGTGAAGAATAATTATGCCGATTAGGGAAAGTTTTTTTGACATGATTTCAGTTAACTATTAATAAAAACTTTTTCTAACTGTTTTACTGTGTTAGTCCAGCGCCAACTACGCTTAACCTGATTATGTAAAAAAATTTTGTCACCTTTAATACTTAATCTACGAATAATTGCATTAGAAAACTTGTTTTCATTGCGGTCAACTAACTCACCGAACATTTCGTTTGTAATGATTTCTGTATATCCACCCTCATTAACTGCCACTACTTGTGTTCCACAGCTTATAGCTTCTATTAGAGATAATCCGAACGGCTCATTCGTCCCAGCAGCTAGTAATAGTTTTGCTCCAGAATATAAATGAGATAGCTTATTATCATCAATATTGTTATAAATAATTAGTTTTACACCAAGGTTTTTTGCTAGCTGAGTGATTTGCTCGTGTTCACTTCCTTCATGTCCCACAACTACTAATGGATATTTGTGTTTTTCAGGGAGTAAAGAAATAGATCTAACAATAAAATCAATTCCCTTAAAGAAAGCAGTACACCCTACAGTTAAGTAGTAATCCTTTTGTTCTCTACATTCCTTTGGAGAAAATATGTTTGTATTAACACCCATGGGAATACGTATAAACTCTTTATTATAGATTTTTTCAAGTTTAGTTTTTGAAAAATTGGAGTTAGCAATTAAATAATCTGCGTAACTAGTGTTTTGTTTATCAATTAGTTGTAAAGGTTTTCTAAAAAAGTTAACAATTTTTAACTTTAATGTAGACGTAAGGTATTTTCTGTCATTATAAAACTCACGAGGTTCTTCGTGACATAAGTAAAAAGATCTTGTTTTTAAAAATTTTAATAAGTATGGTGCTTTTGTTATGTAATCAGGGTTAACAAAAACTAGGTCAAAATTTTTTGAATCAATACTTTTTGCAATCTCTTTATGAATTCTTGGACTTGAGTAGTAAGCATAAAACAAGTAATGTATATAGTTTTTAAACCTTTCTTTCTTGGGATGGAATATCGATACATTATGCTTTTCACGCAAACCAGACACTACTTCGTCAAGAAAACGTTTTCCTCCGCCCGATGGAAGATTATGAAAAACTGCGATCTTCATAGGTTAAAAACTTATATTTGACAGTAATTACGAATATTATTATTCTATTTGTAGTGAAAATAAAATATATCTTAAATATTACTCTTTTAGTGTTATTTTTAGTAAATCCTTTAACAGCACATGCAAATACATATTTTACAGAAGAGTTTGACAATGGGTTTTCAAACAGAGATAACTGGACAATAGAAAATCCTACAAATAGTGGAGTAATTTCATTTGAAAATTACCCAGGTAGTATCTCCTTATCATCAACACAACGCAAGTTCCCCTTTTTATATGTTAACAGAAATTTAGTTCCTGATGGTAACTTTGAAATTGAGTTATCATTCCAATACCTTTACTCTAATACATATTACTATGGTACTGGAATTGTAGTAACTGAAACTTTTCCATCTTCTCAAGATAAGATTATTGATAGTAATAACCTGTTCGTAATATGGCAAGATAACGTTAATAAATTAGTTCTAGATTCATTTATTTGCCAAGAAAACACTCCAAACTGTTCTAGTAAAACGCACATATATCAAAGTAGTAGTCAAGACACTAACGTTCATACTGTAAGAATTAAGTACTTTAATCAAAAATATGAAGTCACATTTGATAACAAGTATAAGTACATAACTGTTTCGACATCAAGAAGACCAGAAAGTATATGGATAGGAAACTCTTATGATCTTGGATTTAACTCAAGTAACTGGGCTCCTCTCAACATCGACTACATTCGAGTGAAAAGACTTCCAGATCATATGCTTGAAGTGCCTCACTATGAGCAAGACGATGATGTATGGGAAAATGATCAGCTAGGAAACTCTAACTACACTATTGGTGGTAGTGGCTGTGCAATGACTTCGGCTGCCATGCTGCTCAATTACTACGGTTATACAATTAGCCCATCTGGGTTAGCATCGAATCCACAGAACTTAAACGAATGGTTAAAAAATAATCATGGTTACGGAAGTAATGGTAATTTAATGTGGCCTGCTGTTGCACGCTTTGCCAAAGAAGCCAAAAACCTTGGTTGGGTAGCCCAAAACTTGCCAGATTTAGAGTTTACTTATCCGGTTTTTACGTTTGATGCAATCCAAGCCGATTTACTCAATAAAATACCCTCAGCTGTTCAAATTGTTCAAAACACACATAACACTACAACATACGAAGATGATGATCTTCATTTTGTAGCTGCTAGGGGGTTTGATGATAATTCCGAAACAATTTATATTAATGATCCTTTAGATAGTACTCCTGGAGCTCAACTTTCAGATAATTATTCAGGGAAAATATTTCGAAAATTTGCACGATATGCTCCGTCAATCGATAATAACCTTAGTTATATTTGGTTAAAGCTATATTCTCTTGATAAAGATATTGTTGTTGAAAAAGACGGTAAAAAAACTGGTGTAGATAGTAATGGCACAGCATATGCAGAGATAAGCGGCGCGGAGTATTTTAGTGAGGGTGTAATTGCTGGAGAAGAACTTACCAATACTTCAGGACAAGGAAGTAAAAACTTTATCATTCCAAAACCAAGTGATGGTATATATAACATCACTGTTTTTGGTGACCCCGGAAGTGACCTGGATATGGAGCTGTTTACCTATGATAAAGAAGCAAACGCTAAAGTGTTTCAAGAAAAAAGAACGATTGATGACTCAGGTATTCTTACGTACACTCTCACTTATACTAGTGAACCGGGTAATCAAGAAACGAACTTAAACTTAGTTCCTCCAGCAGTACCAGTTACATTCTCATCTGTCCGGCAATATATAAAGGAACAGTACGAGTTAAGAAATATTAAGAACTTTGGTATCCGGACGATGCTAATAACAAAACTGACTATTTCTGAAAGACTGTATCAAAACAACCACAAAAAACTAGCAATTATGATGATTAATAATGAGATAAAAAATATCAAACACCTCTCACCCAAAATCATAAAACCCGATACAGCTAAGGAGTTAACTATAATGCTGGAAGAGCTGAAAAATGGATTGTAAAGACTATTAACGTTATTTATGGATAAACCAATAGTAGAAGTTAGCGCTCCTCTTGAGAATACTACTCCAGTAGAAACTGTTAATTCTCAACCTATCCCTATCTCAGAGATAGAAAAATCACAGCCAAATACAATTAAGAAATGGATGATCAGATTAGGAATTACAGGGATTGTACTCATTATCTTAAAATTGCTAGCAATTACAATTCTCATTAAATACCCCATATTTCTAAGGAGCGCCTTATCGGTAGTTAATTCAAACTATAAAGAAGATGGTAGCTCTTTTGAGTCTTTCTTTGAATTGAGAAAAAAGTACCCCAAACCAGTCAAGTCAGTAACCACGCAACCCACTCNNGTTCAGCAAATACCCAACTATTTAATCCAGTAATCATTGATGACGGTACTATTGCCATATCTTCCAGAGGTGAAGTCTATTTATATCACACCTCAACAGGTATATCTGAGAAGTTACCAATTAAGGAATTTAAGCAAATTGCAGAGAATGAAAAAGACGGAAAACTATCTCCAAATATTCTAAGCTTTTCACCAGACGGTAGACTGCTTTACATAAGTTGCTTTCTCAGTGACTTGTTTATATATGACCTTGAAAGCAAAACATATAAAGTAGTAAAGGATGCTGGAGTTAACATAAATACTAATTTGGATAAGTTTTCTCCTGATGGTAAATATTTTCTTGGAGATGTTGGGTCTTCAACTGGAACGCGAGGTATATTAGTATTTTCAAAAGATGGTGATTTAATCAAAAGGTTAGCTGGTAGCTGTAATGATTGGTCACCAGATAGTAAATATATTGCAGTTTGTGTAGGAGAAAAAGAATTGACTAATCTAGCAATGGGACCGCAGCCATATACCCGATCAATAATTATCTACTCACTACACAATAATGAAATACTCCCAGGGATGAAGATACTCATAGCAAACAGGCAGATATCATATGAAATTGTGGGATGGATAGATGCTTCTACGTTGGTATTTAAAAAACTGACGTATAAAGAACCTTTTCCGGATTNNCCAAGACTATTGGTTAGGAATACTAGAAAATCCTGATATTAGTTATGGTAAAATAAACCTAAATACTAAGCAAATTGACGAGATGGGATTTGATAAACCCCTCAATTTAATTTCCAGTATTAGTGCAGACCAGCAAATATCTCCGTCAAAAAAATGGAAGCTAAACGTTGTCAGAAAGTGGCCTCTAAAAGAAATATTTATAGTTAATGAAGAACAAAACGTGACAATAAAAATTGCTAATGGTGACTCTGCTCTTTGGCGACAACAATAAATCCTCGAAAAGACCTATAATAATGTTTTTCAAATAAAATAGTGTATAATAGATACATATACTAAATGATAAATAAGTGCCTAATGCGGCGCTTTTTTGTCTTTTGTATACATTGCACGTTGACAGTATCAGGATGAAATTGTTCCTTTGTGGGCAGCATTCCAGGTATAAAGCGTATCTGGACTGCTGCTTGCAAAGCGGCGAAATGTGGGAGGAGGAAGAGAATGGTAGCTGACATCGAAAAGACCATGGCGATCTTGAACGAGGGTTTTGGCTCGGAGAAGATTATTCGGCTGGCCTTTAAGGCGATGGGGCCACGGGCATTTAATTACCTTAGGTCTTCCGGAGTAGTTCGCTCCGATGTGTGTGGTCTTGTTGTCGAAATGGCCAAGTTGGGCATTGAGGGACCATTCATAGTGGAAGCACTCATGGACATGGGTTATGATGCCCAAAAGATCATCACGGCTATGACTGCAAACTCTTTCATCGTACGATTCCGAGAAGGAGCGGGCAGAAAGATCATCGCGGTTAGCCGCTATCCAGTCACTCAGACCGTTCTTACCAATCCAGTCTTGTCTGGGTTAACAGAAGTAGAACTGTAGGAGAGCTCGATGAAAAACGCAGTCATTGGAACCTTGGCTATCCTGTTAGCTACCGCCTTGATGGGACTCTGGCTCAAGCCAGTGCCCGCTTCGGCTGGGAGCAAGATAGCACTTGCCGATGGGCAGTGCTTTACACTTGAATCTAACGCAACACTCGCAGAGCCTGCTGAAGCAATACGTGTTATTCCTCGCCTGACCGATGGTCAAACAGTACTCCCATCAGGGACGTTCTGCGCAGCTAGCTCTGGAGTAATCGAATTCACAGGGGATATCAAAGGTGTGGTCGGGATCGACTACACCTATATAAGGATCTCTGTATTGGGGATCCTTGTAGGGCTCGCAGTGACACTGGCATGTTCCCAGCCATCCGTATATCGTGAGCTGTTTGAGCTTACGGTGATTAGGATAACAATTCCTATTCTGGCGATTGCTGCCAATGTGGTACAGGTATTCTGTCCTACCCTTTATCCCAGGCTATTCAAGCCTCAGCGTTTGAAGCGCTTCACGCGCTTATCCTGAACTCAACACTGCAGACCCCTCTGCTAATTTGCCAATAAGGCATTTTAGAACAACAGAGGGGTCTTCGCTTTTTATAGATAAATAATACAGAAAGTAAATCCAAAAAAGGTTTTACTTCTTTAGCCTGTAGCATATAATATCAAACTACTTAAAGCAGATGTGCTTAATTGCAAGCATTTGCTGCTTTGCATTCATTAGCTCGTTTACAATTCGCGGATTTTGCCTTGGAGAACAAGTGATTATGATTTAATGATTTGTTTCCCAAGGCAAATGATATGTATGGGAGGAGAGAGATGAACATGGAGCGTTTGTGTCAGAGCCCAAGAAGACAGGATTTCGTGAAAATACCCATACTCGAGTACGGAAGTCAAAGCAGCAATCTGGTAGTTGTTGCATTTCTAGGTGGGTTTATGGCCACAGTTTTGTCAGTGGTATTTCTTCATAGAGGTGATATTGGGTGGCATCACTATCAGATGACTATTTGTGGAGCTGTATTAGTGGTTATTGTGGCTATCATGAACCATAGCAGGCGAAGAAAAGGATCAAAGATCTTGTATAAAGGCGAGAAACTGGAACACCACACGGTTAACATAAGAGAGATTAGTAGGAACTGAAACAAAATCGTAAGGAGAAGTTCACCATGCCTAAGCTGGTCAGGTTTATTAACGGTACCTACTGGATACTTCCAACTGGACGATTTGACCTGAGAGCTGCCGAGATCATCCGTTGCGTGCCCTGTCTGACTATCGGGGAAAAGGTAGTTGTTCTCGAGAAAGAGAAGGCGTTTAAGGTGCTCAACGCACTGGTACGTCTTTCAAACCAGCTTCGATCTCACGCAGAAAGAGGCTACAAGACAGTCAGAACGCAGGGACAGCTTAAACAACACCTACCGGACTTAAAGATAAGTTTGGAACAACTCAAAAAGCTACCTAAACACCGCTGGCAACTTCATCCGAAATTCAGAAAGAGTAAGGGTGAACACATAACTAGGAGGTGAGTCCATCCGCGAACCACAACGAGTGACCGAGTCCACCGGTATAATAGCTGTTATATACAGTTTTTGTATCGGTGTCCTCTCCCCTGGTTTTAAGAGAGAAGTATAAGTACTCTAATTGTTATAGTTTTCTGGGTCGATCGGTTTAAGGCAGTCTATCCACACGGAGTTTTGAGATTTGTTGCAGTGAATTTTGCAATCTCTACATGGACTACTTATGTCCGATTTATGCTG
>DCTD01000014.1 GCA_002335355.1 Patescibacteria group bacterium UBA1449 | reverse complement strand
ACAAGTGGTTGCGTGGGCTATTGTTAGGTATGTTATGGGTAGGAGCTATGGTACTCTATGGGATCTTATCAACACTTGGCAAGATAGAAGTCCTCTATAACGGGCCTGTCTTGTTGGGGTACCTTGTCATTACCCCAATTGTCTATTTCTTGTCACAGTTTAAACACGGCAACAGCTTGGATGAATTCTTAGGAAACATTTCCTATGGGGTTTTTCTTAACCACTTCTTATTGATTTGGATACTTGAATATCTGGGAGTTTTTAAGGGTGGAGCCACGCCACATCATCAGATAGTTGTGCTTGGAATTGGGATTGTCTCATTTATTGTCGGGTGGTTAAGTTATCTGCTCATTGATAAACCCCTTCGGAAAGTTAGGATCCAATTTAGAACCGAAGAGCGATCTCTCCAACCAACAGAAGCCTTGGCTTTAACCCCTGTCAAAAAAGCCTGAGCATCTTCATAGATTAAATGAGAATCTG
Organism: Patescibacteria group bacterium UBA1449; assembly: GCA_002335355.1. GTDB lineage: Bacteria > Patescibacteriota > Microgenomatia > UBA1400 > UBA1449 > UBA1449. The sequence goes on along the minus strand of DCTD01000014.1, from coordinate 5,200 downwards.
TATTGTTCGATAGATTGTCAGCGTTATTGCTTACATGTTTCTTACAATTGGTTTACCAATTTTTAAAACTCTATCCTCATAATACGCTTCGTTAATACAAAAAGTATTATGACAACGTTAGAAACGATCTTGCTTATTCAAACCATTAGTTTTTCTCTCTTAGCGTTGTTTGTGATTATTGTTGCTATTTATTTAATACAAGTATTACAAAAGGCAAAAGGGATTCTCCAGAAAATTGAGGATGCTGCACAGGATGTTAAGAGAATTCGCTACGATGTTACCTCAGGATTTTGGGGAGTAATTGCCAACATTTTAAACAGAAGGAGGTGAGGTGCTATGGCAGATGAAAAAAAACGGCGTGGAATGTCACCGTTAGTTACTGGAGCAATTGGAGCAGCGGTAGGCGCAGCTGCAGCAACAGCAGTCCNNAAAAAGGTGGTGAATTGAAAGAAAAAGGTACACAGCTGAAAGATCAAGGCATGCAAAAAGTACAAGAATTACGTGGAAAGGCACAGGAGGAAGGAAAAAAAGCTGCTAAGAGAGCTGCCGAAGAAGCGCAAAAAGCTTCAGAGGAAGCTAAAAAGAAAGCGCAAGAACAATAATTATTGTAAAGCTTATAAGCAAAACCCTCACCTTGACTTGTAATGAGTCGGGGTGAGGGTTTTTGATTAGTCTAAGAAAAGTTGCTTAGAGAGAAGTTTGTAATCTAATTAGTATAGCGAGTGGTAAAATAATCCAAAGATCTATGCATAGTGACATTAAACCTATTCAACCCAAGGATATAACAACAATTGCCACCGTTTATGTTACTACCTATAAGCAGATATATAACAACGAAGCGTGGACTCAAAAGACAGCCTATGACATGCTTTCATACTGGTATCAACACTTCCCTGACTTAGCCTTTAAAGCCGTTGTTAATAAACAAATTGTAGGGGCGTTTTTGGCTGGTATTAAGCCATGGTGGGATGGGTATCATCTAATTGATGGGGAACTCTTTGTTTTACCAAGCTACCAAAAAAAAGGAATCGGCACACAGCTTTTGAAGCATATGTTTACCTTTGCACAAGAAAAATATCAGGCATTAACCTGGGACATGTATACCTATAACTGTTCACCGTTTCCTTTACAATGGTATAAGGATATCGGGTTTGAAATATCAAAAGACTGGACACTTTTATCAGCTGATATTGCGTGTGTTTTAAAACATATTTCTCTTAAGAAGTAACTGACATTACTTCATTTGTCAGCACGGTCTAACTAGGATATGATTAAGAGCGGCTTTCTATCGTGTCTTAGTACATGAAAGATAATTTACTGGTTTAGAAGGTAAGGAAAGGATAATCACTTGTATGTCCATTGATGTAAAACAACACCTCAATTCTGCTCAGTATTTGGCTGCAACCACCATTGACCGGCCAGTTTTAGTTATTGCCGGAGCCGGTTCTGGCAAGACGAGAGTAATCGAATACCGAGTCTTACATCTGGTCCAGGAAAACGTGAGTCCGGAATCCATTCTCTTACTCACCTTTACCCGGAAAGCGGCCAATCAGATGATGATCCGGGCTGCCCGTCATGATCCACGGTGTGAGCGGATTGATGGGGGGACATTCCACTCCTTTGCTTTCAAGACTTTAAAACACTACGCTAAACTGATTGGTTTAACCAACTCGTTTTCAATCCTAGATGAGGGTGATGCCAATGAGCTGGTAGCCAAGTGTATTGCTTCTTTAGGGTTGTTTGATGTCAAACGCCGGTTTCCCAAAAAAGAAACAGTGAAAGCGATTATCAGTAAATCGGTGAACAAACATATATCAATTGCTTCAATTCTAGAAAGAGAATTCCCTCAGTTTACGGAGTTTGCCCAAGAGATTGCTACAGTTCGGCAGCGGTATGCTCAATACAAGATTGAGGCTAACTATGTTGATTATGATGACTTGCTTGTTTACTTAAAGCTCTTACTTGAAAATCAGGACGTTCGTAATCGTATCGCCAGTCTGTATCAACACATTATGGTTGATGAATATCAGGATACGAATAAGCTCCAAGGCGATATTGCCTATTTGCTGGCTGAGTCTCACGGCAACATTATGGCAGTCGGCGATGATGCCCAGAGTATCTATGGATTTAGGGGTGCTAACCACCAAAATATCATGGAGTTTCCGCTGCGTTTTCCCAACTGTGAGGTAATCAAACTGGAACAGAATTACCGTAGTACCCAATCGATCCTTAATGTCAGCAATGTGGTCTTAGATACCATGAAAAACAAATATGAAAAACGCTTAACAGCAGCAACCAGTGATAAAGGTTTACAACCTCAGTTACTCTGTTTTAAAAATCCCTATGAAGAGGCTGACTGGTTGGCAGCAGCCATTAAAAACATGCGGGATGCGGGAATTGCATTTGGCCGTCAGGCAGTCTTATTTAGGTCTGCCTATGTATCTATTCCTTTACAAACTGCCTTAAGCAAACGTAATATTCCTTTCCAGGTATATGGGGGCTTAAAGTTCTATGAAACGGCGCATGTCAAAGACATGGTCGCTCACTTACGAATCCTGCTTAATCCCAAAGATGAACTGGCCTGGGGAAGAGTACTAAAATTGATTGAGGGCATTGGTCCAAAAACTGCTGAAACCATCATCAAGAACATTGCTGCCAGTTTTACGTTAACAGAGTGTATGGATACCATTGATACTCTCTACAACCAATCAAGTTATGGAGAGCAATTAAAACATCTCACAGATACCTACGGGGAGGCAAGTAAAGAAACATTAACTGTTGCTGACCAGTTCCAACTGTTTATAAAGTACTACGAACCACTCATGAAAAAGGCTTTTGATGACTGGCATTTGCGGTTAAGTGATTTGGAAACATTAAGAGACATTGCGGCTGAGTACGAAACCTTAGACAAATTATTAGCCGATTTAGCCTTAGAGCCACCTGAACGGGGAGTGGCTGGGATTGAGGTAGAGGTTGATGATGAACGGCCAGTGGTACTTTCAACTATTCATTCAGCCAAAGGCTTGGAATGGGATGTGGTTTATGTGCTGGGTATGATTGATGGTATTCTTCCAAGCCGGTTTGCGGTAAACTTTGATGATGAACTCGAAGAAGAACACCGGTTGTTTTACGTGGCAGTTACTCGGGCTAAACGTCACTTATATCTAACCATGCATCATGAGGGAAACCGAGGTGGGCTCTATCAATTCAACCGCATCTCGCGATTTTTAGAAAACCGTAAGGTCTTAGAAAGATTAGATCAAAAATTAGTCGATACAGTGAATCATCAGGACGATGGTCCCAAACTAGTCAGTGATGAAGACATTGATGGTGTTTTAGATAAAAAGACCCTCTTCAAAAAGATAAACGACTCCTGGCGGTGGTAGAACAAAGTATAGGATAATTGTTGGCTTTCATGCGTTATACTTAGTGTATGCATAAACTTGTTTTCTTTTTCATAGTGGCGTTGTTTTCTTTCTTGCCATCTCCTGCATATGCCATTAACGTCATTGATTACAACTACCAAGCGACCTACTCAGCTGATATTGCGATCGATTTAACAGGACATGAAACAGAAACTGAAGACGTCAGCAGTTTGGATAAAATCTCATCGTTTACTTCAGAAGTTATCATAAACCAAGATACATCTATAACTATTAAAGAAACGATTAAATATAAAACAGATGTTCCTAAACATGGCATCTTCCGCTATATTCCAGTCCGCTACAGCCGCAACAACATCTCATATACCACTAAGATTAAGGATGTAACTATTACTGATGAGCAAGGTAACCCTATCCCCTATGAACGGAGTTATGACACTCCTTTTTTAACTTATAAAATCGGGGATCCTGACACCACGTTTCAGGGAGAAAAAACCTATATTATAACGTATACAGTTGAAAATGCAGTGAAGCGGTATGCGAAATATGATGAGCTCTACTGGGATATTACCGGAGAGGGTTGGCAGATTCCGATTGACTATACTCACGCAACAGTCCATTCGCCCCATGCCATAGTCACAACTGTTATCTGTTATTCAGGAGATGTTGGGACAACAGACCAACTTTGCCGGTACTCTCATACTGATGATCAAGCCACGTTTACGTATGACCAAACAGTAACCTATGGCAAAAATGTCACAATGGCGGTAGCTTTAAACCAGAATAACTCCACTATTCAGTTTCCTTCAACAACTGAAGAAATTATTAAAACTATTACTGATAACTGGTTACTGCTGCCTATAGTATCGCCGGCAGTAGTTATGTTTTTACTGTGGTACTTAAAGGGGCGAGATTATGTCTTTTTGTCGCCCAATATTTATAACCTCGATCCCAGCCAGCCCAAGAAACATAAACCCTTATTGTTTTATGTTCAGAGAACACCGTTTGTGTATGAACCGTTTAAAGGGATTACTCCAGGTCAAGCTGGGACAATCCTTGATGAAAAAACCGATAATCATGATGTGGTTGCAGAGATCATCGATTTGGCCCGGAAAAAATACCTAAAAATTGAAACAATGAAAACGGATGGATTCTTAGGTATTGGGGGCAGTACTGACTATATTCTAACTCGGTTAAAATATAATGACGGTAAGCTACCCAAACATCAGGACTATCTCTTAAGCCACTTATTTGACAACAGTAAGTCATCTNNATCGGTTAAGCTGTCTCAGCTTAAGGGTAAGTTTTACCAGCACATGCAGCGCACAAAAGAGCTTCTTTATGACTCAGTTACCAAAGAGCAGCTGTTTACCCGTAATCCCTCAACAGTTAAAGCCATTTATATCACTTTTGTCATCCTTATTAATGCGGCTTTGTTTTTCTATGTTATCTATGTCAGTGAACAGTTGTTAACACCGGTTATTCCCTTTATCATTTTTGCAGTTCAAGCGTTGATTAGTTTACTGTTTGCATTAGATATGCCGCAAAAGACTGCGGTTGGTACAAACGTTATGCTTCAAGCCAAAGGGCTTAAACGCACAATAAAGTATGGGAAATGGCGGGAAACGATTGCGGAAAAGAACTTATTTATCCAAGACGTCTTGCCGTTTGCGATTTCATTAGGGGTTGTTAAACAATTAGCCAAAGATATGGAAGCATTACATATCCCTCCACCCTCATACCTACATACAGCAACGTTTGCTAACATCAATACCAATGAGTTTGTAAACTCATTTAACAGCCAGGTTGCATCTACC
>DCTD01000066.1:6743-10280 GCA_002335355.1 Patescibacteria group bacterium UBA1449 | reverse complement strand
GAGGCGAATAGTACAGAATACCTCTTTCCTTAGAAAAAATAAGAGTGAAGAAACCATGAGGAACATTGTCTTCCTCAAAGAAACCAACCGGTTTTTTATTTTCTTCATGTTTAGATAAATTATCAGCATTTGTAAGGAGGGCTTCTTCTTTAATCGTTTTGACATCTAAGATGCTTCCACTTACTCGTTTCCAATCTCCAAAGTTTGTATAGTTATAGTACCCGTGGGCCAGGGTGATGATTACAAAAATACTAGCCGTTACAATAAACGCAGGTCTTAAAAAAATACTGAGTAAATAGTCTTTTTTTTGGATTTTTAGGGACTTAAGTAAAAAGTAAAGCATTATTGGTGATAGAAAGAGTGCATTGGGATAATCTATGAGAATAGCTAGCCCATAGCATAACCAAACAATAGTAGCCCAGAACCAATGACCACGGTTTCTCCAGCCATACTTCCAGGTCGAAAAAAACGACAGTAATATGAAAAAAGTGGTTACATGGTGCTGGTAGAGTGTAGTTGCATAACTCCATGAAGTTGATCCAAAGGCAAATGCTATGGCAACAAACAGAGAAACCCAAGTGAAAAACCGAAAGACATGTCGGGAAATAATAAAGAGTAATAGCATATTACCAATTCCAAAGAGTGCAATGGTTGAGTAAGCGGCTACTTGGGCAAGATTAAAGTATTTACCGAGCTCATATAGTGGTAAAGCAAGTAGTGATATTCCCGGAGCAAATAAAACATAGTACCTGCCCTGAAAATACCCCACGTCAGGATATGCCGCATCGGCAAGTTGTGGGGTTAAAGAAAATGACCGGTTTTCGGAGAGTGAAAGTACTAATACATACCGACCTCTTTCTGGTGATAACTCAAAGGGTTGGGATAACTGATCCAGCTGGTTCTTCATGCTCGTCTCATTAAGATTGCCGTAGGTTCCTCGAAGTGTTAGTCCATAAAACATGAATCCAAGTAGTACTAGTATAAAAAGACTGAGTTTATCTTTCATATGTGAAAAATATATTGGCTTTGTGCCTTACTTTCTTTCATGTAAAAGTATTCCGGGACTAATGGAATTTTCCCGTCTGGAAATACTGGTTTTATCTGGGATTTATACCCTAAAATGAGCTCTTTTTTAGACAAAACTTGATAATTGATTCCTAAAAGAGAGATGTTTTGCTGCTTGGCAAACATGGGGTCAATTTCATCTCTAATGTTATATGGGTAGTCAGCCCAGTAGATGACATTGGCAAAGGCTTTTGTACAGACATCCCGGACGATAACATGGTCAACGTGTTTTCCAATACCAATCGGACAAAAGATAATATGTGGTTTTGAAGTATCGATGAGTTTTGTAAGTTGTTTGGTAAGAGTATTCTGTAACTCATTGTCATCTGTAGAAACCTTACCTGAGATTGTATGGATCCGGTATAACGGGTAACGGTGGATGACTTCAGGCAGTATCTGAGCGATTATTGTAAAGAAAGGACTCCGGTATTGCTTTTTACGAACTAAAGCATCTTCGTGTTTTAAGTTAACCACTTTGACGCGAATGGAACTAAGCACGTATTTATCCTCTTGAATACGGTCTTCTAACAGTTTAGAAAAGCTGGTGTAGCGGCATTGGCGTAAGAATGCTCGTGTTGATAAGGTATACGGTTTTTCCCCTCCTTTGGTAAAAACGTTAATAACTGTTACTGATGTCTGCTCAGAGAGAAGCCGGATTAACCCACCAGCAGAGAAAACTGCATCATCAAGATGAGGGGAAATAAAATAACAGGTAGTATGGTGGTTAGCGATGTATTCGATAAACTGATTCATAGTGTGTTTAGCGTTAGTAACGGTAGACTAGTCTTTAAAACCTGGTAAATATATGATTCGTACTTTTGACTAACATATTCCCAAGAATAGTGTGAGGCAAAGGTATAGCCTGTTTGACTTAAACGTCTGCGCAGCTGGCTATTTTGAGACAACTGAACTAACGCTTGGCTTAGAGACTGTTTATTGTAAGGTTTTACTTTTATGCAAGCTGATTGAGGCACCCAAGATAAGCCGGGAATATCAAAACACACAAAAGTTTTTTTATAGGCAAGTGACTCCATGGCAACTAAAGAAAACGTTTCAAATCTTGATGGAATAACAGTAAATAAAGCGTTAGCAAACAATACTTGTTTATCTTGACCACTGATTCGGCCAACGAGTTTAACCCGGTTATCTAGCCCTAAAGAATGGATCAACTGAGACGTCTTTTTAACTTCACCGCGTAAACCAGAACCAGCTATGATAAGGTCACTTGTAATGGCTTGGGTGGTTGCTTTAAATGCTTGCAAGAGTAGATCAAGGCCTTTTTGATTTACCTCTATCCGGCCCATAAACAAGATATAGTTTTTGTTACTATTTTTTGTTTCCATTGATTGATTAACTTCAATACCATTTGAAATCACTTCAATCTGAGCTTTGGGGTTAATGGTACGGATTTCTCTTTTTAGGTGGTCTGTTAAGACGATAAGGTGTTGATATGTCTTAAGACCTATGCGTTCGACCAGATAAAACGGTAGCTTATATTTACGTCTCATGTCTTCTCCACTGAGCATGTGAACCAAACCGATTACCGGTTTTTTTGTGAACGTTTGCAAAAAATTTGTTGAAAACGGTGGAGTAAAATTCTCAAGCCAGACATCATAGGATTCAGTAACCACATAATATGGCAGCAAGAGTTGGAATAGTAATTGGCCTAATTTGGGTCCCAAGAATTCTAAACCAATCCGTTTATAAGAAACGTTATCAACAATCTCATCTTTACTGCCTGGGTACTTGGCAGTAATGACGGTGACTGAAAACTTGAGACGTAACCGTTTGGCTACTTGATGGATAGCAATTGCTCCTCCACCTGCATAATAAGGGTTATTGAGGTCGTCGTAGTTCGAAATGATTACGTTCATAGTTTTAAAGCAAACTCGGATTGAGTTCCAGCATCCTTTTGATCAGGTATTTCCCTCTCTCCGGTTAAGAGTTTAAGACTCTTCTGAGCACTTGATTGCCAGGTAAAGTTTTGTGCCCATTCAAGGGCATGCGTAGACATCTTTTTGCGAAGTGAGTGGTTTGTAAGTATGTGAGCGATTTTTTGGGATAAAATGTGTGGGTTTTCCGGTTCGACCAGATAGCCAGTATGAGGGTTGATTACCGATTCACATAAACCAGGCACATTTGAAGCAACCACTGGAGTGCCACAGGCATTAGCTTCAATAGTAGTAATCCCCCATCCCTCCATGTAAGAGGGGTTTACCAGCACCCAAGCCTTTTGTAAAAGGTTTACTTTTTGGGCTTCATCGACTTTACCTAAAAAATCAACCCCGGGCATGATCCCCAGGGAATGGGCAAGTTTTTTAAGATTACTTTCTTCCTCCCCTGACCCGGCAATAACTAATTTTGCTTTCGGAAAGTGCTCAACTAACTCTTTAAAGGCAACAAGCAACACATCAACTGACTTGTATGCTTTAAGCCTCCCTAAGTAGAGAACCAGGGGTGAAAGTGATTTTT
>DCTD01000066.1:0-6680 GCA_002335355.1 Patescibacteria group bacterium UBA1449 | reverse complement strand
GTTGCATCTCTTGCTTTGATGATTGGGAGACAGTAATAAACGTAATTTTCTGGTATGCCCATGGCATAACATGTCTTTCGAGAAATGATGCAAACCAGGCTAAAGGTTTACTAAGAGACCGACGAAATACATTCTGATGGACATGGTGCATCACACAGTAAACCGGTTCTTTTGCGTACAAGGGAGTATAAAAAGGAACACCGTTTTGACAATCCAAAATGACATCATATTTACCTCTAAATTGGAAAAGATAGTATATAAAGGCNNCGTAGACAAAGTAAAAACCTCCCCGTCGGATAACTTGAATGCCATCGACTACTTCATTTCGTGCAGACTTACTATCGTTGCCACAAAAAAGGGTCACACTATGTCCTTGTTTTACCCAATCACTAGCCAGATGTTGAATATAGGTTTCTGCTCCTCCGGCATACATATGTTTGGTATCTCTCCAATTAAAGACTAAAATTCGTTTTTTCCCTGTTTGTTTCTGAGCTGTAACAATTGGTGAAAAGACATCTGCCAAGTCAATGAGGTTGCGTAGGATAAACTTGCCGTTCCACTGGAGAAAATGTAAACCGATTGTAAACAGGAAGTTTAAGATGCTTACTGTCAGCACAACCTGAACTATTTGGGCTACACTGCCGTGAGCTAAGGCAATACCTCCGATCATACTCACTGAGGAAACTATGGCAACAATGGAAAAGAAATAGTGGTTTCTGACAAGATGGTAAATGATGAATGTGTTGGTAAAGGTAAACAAGATAATCGCTAAGGTATAAATTTTTAAAAATGACATGATAACGCTCGCTTTTGCTCCAAAAAGAGCAGGGACAGTAATATGGCCAAAACTCCCGAAGAGTAAAAACACAAAGCCTAAAATAAACGATGTTAAAGCCAGAAACCGGTAAAATGTTTGACCAGCGTTTTTACTCAGACCAATATCCCGGCTCACATAGGTGATCATAAACCCATTAAGAATTGAGCCTAAAAAGAAAATAATCTTACCCACCAGGGATAACAGTGCGTATTGCCCAGCGGCGTCTGCTGGTAAGTAATGTTTTGCCATAATCAAATCAAGAGAGAGAAAAGCTGTGGTTGAGATACCGGTAAATAACGAAGCAATAAAAAACCGTTTTGGAAACCGGTATTTTTTTATTACTTGGGTTACTTGTCGAAACTTAAAGAATATGATGCTTGTTGAAAGCAGGTATGAAGCAATAATTGAGAGCGGGATGGCAACGTAAAACCAGGACTGAAGGTTTAAGTAGACTAATACGCCTGCTACCCCAATTTTACTGGCTGCTTCAACAATATAGATAAAAGCAACAGAAACAAAGTTTAAGTTACCTTGAAGTAAGGCGTTTTTGGCTGCAGCCAGAGCTCCTAGTGTCAGACAAGGAGTAAAGAGTAAAAGTATTAAATGAGACGGTAGTTTAAGAAAGTCAGTGAGAAATGGTGTGCTTACAAGCCATACTGCTGAACTTAGAAGTGTAAAAACAAGAACTTTGCGGTTTACATTTTTGGCAAAGGTTAAACCGGTTTCTGTCCCGAACTTTGAGATTAAAAAAGCACTGCGGTAAATAACCGTTGTTGACAGTGCTGAAACCGGGATTGCCCATAAGTACCACATGATACTAACGATTGAGACAATCCCTAACTGTTCAAAAGAAAGTACCCGGCCAGCAAAGGCATTAAACAGAAAATGGAGAAAATTGGCAAATAACATGCTTACAACAATAATGCTGCCGTTGGTAATAAATTTTTTGATCTGTTTCTTCATGTGTCACTCACTGACTTGACTCATAGACATAGGCTCGAGCTTTGTCGTCGACATACTGTTTTTGAATAATCTTTTTAACTTTCTTGGCTTGCTGTGGATCGACAAGGTGCAACCCATGCAGTGTTTTTGCCCAGTAGTGAGGCTTAGTAATCACTTCAATCAAGGCTTTCCAGGCGGCAACGCTCATGCCAATCCAGTAAAACGGCACCAGGAAAACATACTTAACCAAGTCATATAATTCCCGTTTGGTGTTGCCGATCATGTAGTAGTAAAAGTACAAAAAGTTGCCCACGATTAAGGAAACAACAGCTATGTAGAACACGATCGATGGGAAAAATGATTCAATGGTTGGGCCAAGAGTGGCTCTAAAGGCAAAATAGGAAAACGTGGTCAACCACATGAATGGATTGATCAGCATTGACATAATTTTCCCGCCCACGATAAGATGGAAAGGCACTAGTTTAAATTCTCTCCAGTTGCGCATAAAGTCCAAAGGATGGCGCATATGGACCAAATAGGTTTGGATGTACCCTTTTATCCAGCGAGTCCGTTGAGGTACCCAGTTTTTTAAACTACTGTTAGCCTCTTCAGTTGTTGTTGAGTCAAGGATTGCGGTTTGATAGCCGTGTTTCACTAACCGCATGCCCAAGTCACAATCCTCAGTGACATTAAAAGGATCCCAGCCTTTTAAGGCTTTTAAGTCTCTGATACGAAAATGATTGGATGTGCCTCCTAACGGAATTGGGGCATTAATTGACTGGAGCCCTGGAAGGACTAAGTCAAACCACAGGGAATATTCAGAGGTAAAAATTCGGGTTAAGATGTTTTGCCGCGGGTTATAAAAGTTGAGTTTTGCCTGGACACAGATGGTACGGTTATCCTGTTTGCTGAAAGCCATAACCGCTTTTTTAAGTTGCTTTGGTTCAGGAATATCTTCAGCATCATAAATAACTGCATACTCTCCAGTGGCTCTACTCAAACCGTAGTTAAGAGCTTTGGGTTTTGTTTTCGGTTGCGACTGCGGGATAACTGCCACTTCAAAGTATTTTGGCAACCGCATCCGTTTTACCAGAGCAATAGTCTCTTCATCATCCTGTTCCAGTAAAAGGAGCACTTGTAACTTATCTTTTGGATAGTCAAGCCGTTTCATGGCTTTCACGAACTGATGGATGACTTGCCATTCTTTATATAACGGACACACAACCGTATACCGCGGCCAGAGGTGATCCGGGATATCAGCCAGTTCCTGTCTTGATACGTTAATTTCTGGCTTTGAAATAAAACTACGGTAGATAAGAAAAAAGTTAAACAAAAGATCGCCAAAATACAGAAATGATAGTCCGGCAATCGAGGCTACAACTGTTGTATGCCAGTTGTAAAACAAGCTAAATCCAAATAAGGCTATCGCAAAGAACAAAAAGAGTTTTTGATGAATCGTTAAACCGTGAAACGCACTCTCTTTGTAGTGGAGATCAGTGTAATCAACAAACTCTTTACCTTTATAATGGAATCCTAACCCGTATTGTTGGGTTTTTTCAGGATGGAACGGTTCAATTTGAGGACCGTCAAGCTTAAGCAGTAAGGCATTCAGTCCAATCTCAAGTGACGTTTTAAGAATGCCCACTTTTGTTTTTCCCCAGGTACGGTTGGCAAAGATGATATCAATCGAGCTGATCTTATACCCGGCATTTTGGGCTTTGAGTAAGAATTCAAGATCAAACGTCCACCCGGTTGGATCAAGCTCAATCCGTTCGATAATCTCTTCACGGAAGACCTTCAATCCTGATTGGACATCACAGTCGAGTCCATGCAAGACTTTACCAAACAAAAAAGAAAAAGTTTTACTGACGATTCTTCTTTTTAAACTGATTTGCTGGACTTTCCGGTTTGCAACGATAACATCTGCGCCCTTATTAATCGCTTCAACCATTTGGGGAATGGCCTCAGGCGGATACTGCAAGTCAGCATCAATTATGGCAACCAAAGGATAGTGAACCAAGTCAAAACCTTCAATTATTGAATAGGCTTTACCACGTCTACCCTTTTTCTTGGCATGGATAATGGGATACTGTTTGGCTAATGTTGAAATAATCTGGTAAGTAGAATCAGTAGAATGATCATCAATAAAGATCACTTCATAAACAATATTGTTCTCTTTAAGAGTCTTGTCTAAACGCTCAATTAAGGGTTTAACGTTATGCTCTTCATTTAATGCTGGGATGATTATTGATAGTTTGTTCATAGCACCCTCCTTAAGCACTAAACTTAGTTACTCATCATCGTAAGTAATACAGAAACCATCCACTGTATAGTGAAAGAGGGTTGCCCTACTTGTTTTTTGGAGAGAGATGGTGTTCTTTGATAAACTTAGCTAAATCTTTAGATTCTATTCGGTAATTTCTCCCAAACTTTACTGCTGGCAACTGTCTCTTTCGGATATACGCGTAAACAGTCAAGGTATTTAGTTTTAAAATTGTGGCTACCTCTTTAACGGTGAGGAGCCTTTCTGCATTAGGCATAATACGAAAAATTAAAAGTTATAAGGGATAAAATTAATTTTTCAATATATTCCTTTTAACGTATCCATATTTTTCTTAATATCGGTAATAAAGGGATGAAAAACGTGTAAGAATACGGCAAGAAATCACGAAGCAATACCGAATGCATATTCACTTGAGCAGTTTATGTTTCCAATATTTTTTATATCTAAAAACTCTTAGCCTTTAGTTAAAGGAATAATTGCTAACTTGCTCGGGAGACTGATTAGGCAGTAAAATTAGAAAGTAATATTAAAATATATTTATGACAGAAAAACGATCGTATCAAATTATCGACACAGTCCCGGTTACGGATAAAAAAGGTGAAATTTTTGTGCCCCGAGGTGAGGATGAACAGCCATTGGGGCCAAATCAAGTTCGAGTCTCGTGTACCTATGAACCAGATGGTAAGCGGACGTCGGTTACACAAAAGGGATTAATAATTGATAAAGAAGGTTAATCATTTATTTCTTACTAATGGCTACTTCAATACATCAAAGTACACGAGGAATCATTGCCGTATATAAACCCAAAGGTCCGACTTCCCATGACATTATTTACCAGCTTCGTCGGTTAACGGGAGAAAAGCGGATTGGTCATGCCGGTACACTTGATCCGCTGGCNNTTGGCCGGGAGGCAACCCGGAAACTCTCGACCCAGGTTAGTAAAGAGAAAGAATATAAAGCGCTAATTCAACTTGATGCTTTTAGTTCTACCGATGACCAGGAGGGTGAAAAAACGCTTGTTGATGTTCAAGATATCCCTACGGCTGAGAGTGTCCAATCTGTTTTAGACTCGTTTGTTGGCAAAACCATGCAAATGCCTCCTAAATTTAGTGCTTTAAAAATAAAAGGCCAAACTGCTTATAGTTTAGCTCGTAAAGGCAAAGAGGTAGTTTTAGAACCGCGGCAGGTATTGATCAAAGAAGTTGAGATGCTTACGTATACCTGGCCTCAACTTGAAATCCGGGTGGTTACCGGGCCCGGTGTCTATATTCGGTCTTTGGCTAGGGATATCGGCACAAAACTGGGTAGTGGTGGGTATCTAGCAGAGTTAGAACGGATACGGGTTGGAGAGTTTACAAAAGAAACAGCTGTACAGTTACCCTAAAAGAGCAACTTCCTAATCTCTGATTAACCCTCGAAGTAATGAGTTGATAACGGTTAAAACAATTCCGAAGGCTAAGGCCCAGAGGAAGCCATCGACCATAAAACCAGGAACCAAATACTCAACCAGTAATACCAACAAGGCATTAATAACCAAGGTAAACAAACCAAGGGTAAGGATAGTAATTGGGAGCGTAAAAAAGATGAGGATTGGTTTTAAGATGGCATTGACAATCCCCAATACCACCGCCACCAGCAGTGCAGTGGTAAAATCAGGTACAGTGATTCCCGGAAGCAGGTAAGCTGTGATATACACAGCAACTGTTTTGACTAGGATATTGATAATAAGACTGATCATAGACACATAATACCAATTATAATCCTACATTAGCAAGTCTCCTATGAAGAAACGATTACAAGAAGAGTTACTGCTCGAACATACATTTAGAAACATTTACCAGAAACATGGTCTCAGCAATAGAACTGTGTTTCTGTTTCAGTCCCTTATTTACTCTTACTACACTGCTCACGCCCGTATTCTCCCTTGGCGGCAAACAGATGACCCGTATAAGATCTTAGTGTCTGAATTTATGTTACAACAGACACAAGTTGAACGGGTTATTCCTAAGTATGAAGCCTTTATTCTCGAATTTCCAACTCTTTCTTCCCTTGCAGCAGCACCGATAAGCAAGGTAGTAACGCTTNNAGGATTGGGATATAACCGAAGAGCAGTCTATTTGCACACTTTAGCCAAGAAAATCATGACAGAAGATGACGGGATACTTCCGTCTTCAGTGGAAGAACTCATTAAACTTCCAGGGATTGGGGCCTACACTGCCGCAGCAATTAGCGCCATTGCCTTTAATAACCCTGCTGTTTTAATCGAGACGAATATTCGTACGGCNNATGACAGATAAAGAAATTCTTTCAGTGGTTGAGAAAACCTTAGACCGTGCACATCCCCGTCAGTGGTACTACGCTCTTATGGATTATGGAGTCCATATTAAAAAGACAATTGGAAACGTAAATATTCAAAGTGCCCATTATGTTAAACAAAGCCCTCTTGAGGGGTCAAACCGTCAGGTGCGGGGCCGGGTGATAAAAGCCTTAGTTGAGTCCCATCATTTGACCCTGGATGAATTGGTTGAGATCGTTGATCGAGATCCCGAATGGGTTAAACGAGTAGTGATTCAACTTGCCAAAGAGGGATTTTTAGGTATAAATGAAAAACAGGAAGTTACGCTTAATAAATAATTA